>JBEBYB010000012.1:0-50173 GCA_040391295.1 Phenylobacterium sp.
TGCGACTGGGCGGCGATTTCCTCGCCCGTGTGTTGCACGGCGTTCCCGGCTGAAGGTCGGCGCCAAGCGCGCCCCAGCCTTCCAGCGGGCGGCGAGCGAGTTCGAACGCAACGGCCAGGCGGCGGGTGGCTACTGGGCGGCCATCAGCAGGGTCTGTTCGAAGTGGGCGATGGTGCGCCCCAGGCCATGGCGCAGCGAGGTTCGCGGCTCCCAGTTCAACGTCTGGCGCGCGAGGCTGATGTCGGGCCGCCGCTGCCGTGGATCGTCCTGCGGAAGGGGGAGGCGCACGAGTTGGGATCGGCTGCCGGTCATCTCGATGACCAACTCGGCCAGGTCGCGGACGGAGCACTCGACGGGATTGCCGAGATTGATCGGGCCGGTGACCTCCGGCGGCGTCTCCATCAACGCGATCAAGGCTTCGACGAGGTCGTCCACGTAGCAGAACGAGCGCGTTTGCCGGCCGTCGCCGTAGATCGCGATCGGCTCGTTGCGCAAGGCTTGGACGATGAAGTTCGACACCACGCGTCCATCGTTCGGATGCATCCGCGGGCCATAGGTGTTGAAGATGCGCGCCACCTTGATCTGTAGGCGGTGCTGCCGCCAATAGTCGAAGAACAGGGTTTCGGCGCACCGCTTGCCTTCGTCGTAGCAAGCTCGCGGGCCGATCGGATTGACGTTGCCCCAGTAGCCCTCGGTCTGCGGATGGATCGCAGGATCGCCGTAAACCTCCGACGTCGAGGTCTGCAGGATCGGCGCCTTCAGGCGCTTGGCGAGGCCGAGCATGTTGATGGCGCCCAGCACGCTGACCTTCGTCGTCTGCACCGGATCGAACTGGTAGTGCACGGGGCTGGCGGGGCAGGCGAGGTTGTAGATCCGATCGACTTCCACGAACAGCGGGGAGGTTATGTCGTGACACATCAACTCGAAACGCGGATTCGACTGGAGGTGCGCGACGTTGCTGCGCCGACCCGTGAAGAGGTTGTCGACGCACAGGACTTCATGGCCATCGGCAAGAAGTCGTTCGCATAGGAAGGAGCCGATGAACCCCGCCCCGCCCGTGACAAGGATTCGATCGTCGGTTCGCATGGTGGCGTTCTGTTGCAAAGCCGCTGGAGCCGCAACCAGTATTTGCCGACGGTGATCGAGGCGACCTCGGTGAGCGTTTGAGTGGAGCTTGCCTTGGGGACAGCGGCTGAAATCCACCGCGACGATCATGGCTTCCCGTCGGGGACTTTCGTGTAGAAGCGGCGGCCGTTCGCTCTTTCGCGGATGTCAGTTGGGGAGTTTTCCGTGCAGGCGACTTTGACCGGCCAGCCCGTCTCGTTCGGAACGTACTTTCCAGACGCCGGAAATGCTCAGACGCCGAGCGACGTGGCGGTGGTGATGCCCACGGTGCTGCGGCCCTCGATCGTGGACGCGGTCAATTCGGTCTACGGCCAATCCGACGTCGGCCGAATCCAGCTCCTGATCGGCGTGGACAAGGCGGTCGGCTCCTTCGATCAACTCAACACGGTCTTGTCGCGCCGGCCGTCCCATGTCTCGGCCATCGTCCTGCACCTGCCCTATTCGACGTCCATCCGGCACGGCGGCGTTCACCGGGCGATGGACGGCGGCTCGTTGCGCTCGATGCTCAGCTTCATGGCCAACAGCCGTTACGTGGCCTATCTCGACGATGACAACCAATGGACGCCGGGTCACCTGGCAGGGTTGCTGCAAGCTGTGCGCGACAAGGTGTGGGCCCACTCTATGCGCATGCTGATCGATGAGGCGAGTGGTGAGGAAATGGCCGTCGACCGTTGGGACTCGGTGGGTATTGGCCGGGGCCGCTTTGCGGTGTCGGGCGGCTTCGTCGATCCCAACTGCCTGTTGATCGACAAGGTGGCCGCCGCGCGCGCGCTGGGCCGTTGGTCCGAAGGCCCCGGAATGATGTCAGACCGCAAATTCTTCGCGGCGATCAAGGAAGCCGCCCACGGGCAGGTCAACGAACCGACGGTCCGTTACTTCGTGCGAGCGCAGGATACGATGTTCGCGACCTTCCTGCGCGAGGGCATCGAGTTCTGAGGGGCGTCTAAAGCCCCCGGCCTCACCAGTTGTACATCGAGCCGTCTTCCAGCCGGTTCACCGGCAGACTGGCCGGGCGGTAGGGATAGCGGGCGGCCAGCTCCTCATCGATATCGACCCCGTGGCCCGGCGCCTCGCCCGGATGCAGATACCCGTCGGCGAAGCTGTAGGCGTGGGGGAAGACCTCGTCGGTTTCCGGCGTATGGCGCATGTATTCTTGGATCCCGAAGTTCGGGACCCAGAGGTCGAAGTGCAGCGCCGCGCCCATGCAGGCCGGCGACAGGTCGGTCGCGCCGTGGAAGCCGGTCCGGACGTTGTTGATTTCGGCCAGATGGGCGATGCGCCGCAGATGGCTGATGCCGCCGGCATGGACGACGGTCGTGCGGATATAGTCGATCAGCTGTTCGTCGATCAGCTGCTTGGCGTCCCAGATGCTGTTGAACACCTCGCCGACCGCTAGCGGGGTGGTGGTGTGCTGGCGGATCAGCCGGAACGAGGCCTGGTTCTCGGCCGGGGTGACGTCCTCGATCCAGAACGGGCGGTAGGGCTCCAGATCCTTGCCGAGCCGGGCGGCCTCGATCGGGGTCAGGCGATGGTGGGCGTCGTGCAGCAGGTGGACGTCCCAACCCAGGGCCTCGCGCGCCGCCTCGAACAGCTTGGGGACGGTCGGCAGGTACTTGGCGCTCGACCAGACGTTCTCGGTCGGCAGGGCCGCGTCGGCGGGTTCGTAGAACAGCTTGTCCTTCGAAACGCCGTAGGTGCTGGGCAGGCCAGGAACACCCGACTGCAGGCGGATCGCCTTGTAGCCCATGGCCTGGTAGCGCAGGGCCTCGGCGATGGTCTCATCGATGGTCGCGCCGTTGGCGTGGCCATAGACCATCACCCCCGTGCGGCTGGCGCCGCCCAGCAGTTGATAGAGCGGCAGGCCGGCGATCTTGGCCTTGATGTCCCACAGGGCGGTGTCCACGGCGGCGATGGCCGACATGGTGACCGGCCCGCGCCGCCAATAGGCCCCGCGATAGAGGAACTGCCAGATGTCCTCGATCTGGTGGGCGTCCCGCCCGATGAGGCAGGGGATCACGTGGTCGTTCAGATAGGCGACGACCGCCAGTTCGCGGCCGTTGAGCGTCGCATCGCCGATGCCATGGACGCCGTCGGCGGTCTCGATCTTCAGGGTGACGAAGTTGCGTCCGGGGCAGGTCACGATGACCTTCGCGCCAGTGATCCTAGGCATGCGAGCTATTCCCGTAGTGAAGGCTGGATGTGGGGACGATGGCGCCGGCGTGGCCGACCACCTGGGCCGCCAGGGCGAGTCCGGCCTGGGCGGCGGCGAGCGGCGGGCGCCCTTGCAGGCGGGCGGCCAGATAGGCGCCGTTGAAGGCGTCTCCGGCGCCGGAGGTGTCGACGACGGTTTCGACCGCGATCCCATCGACATGGCGGATCGTCTCGGCATGCCGGACCAGGCAACCGGAAGCCTCGGCGGTCAGCGCGACCTCTCGGGCGCCACGCTCCACCAGGCGCATCATCTGAAGTCCAGGCTCGTCGACGCCGTAGAGCAGCTCCAGATCCTGGCGGCTGGGCAACAGGATGTCGGCCACGCCGATGGCTTCCTCGAAGGCGTCGCGCGCCACGCTCAGCGACGGCCATAGGGCGGGGCGAAGGTTCGGGTCGAAGGCGATCAGGCCCACCTGACCGCGCAGGGCGTGCAGCAGGTCCAAGGCGCGCACACGGTCAGCCGGCGACAGGATGGCGAGCGAAATGCCGGACAGGTAGACGAGATCGGCCCCGGCGAGACGCGCGAGGCCGCCGGCCGCCGACAACTCCTGCAGCCAGTTGCGGGCCGCCGACTCGCCGCGCCAGTATTGAAAGCTCCGATCGCCCTGCGGGTCGGTTTCGATGAGATAGAGGCCAGGCCGCTTGCCGGGGGTCTGGAAGGCGAGGTCGCCGCCGACGCCTTCGCCGCGCCAGGCCTCGCGCATGGATTGGCTCAGCGGATCGTCGCCGGTGGCCGTGGCGAACTGCACGTCGAGGTCGGGGGCCGAGCGCTTGAGATAGACGGCGGTGTTGTAAGTGTCGCCGGCGTAGCCGCGTCGATAGAGGCCGCCTTGCGCCTCTCGCAGCTCGACCATGCATTCGCCGATGCAGATCGCGCGGGTCATTGGGCGGCTCCGAGGATCGCGGCGCGCAAGATTGGGTCGCGCTGGATATCTTCGGGAAGCAGGTCCAGGCCGGGCGGCCGGGCGCCCATGTGCTCGAGCCAGGCCGAGGCGATGGCGCCCAGGCGGGTGATCGGCAGACCGGCGCGGGCGTTGGCGATCATCATCGGATAGACCCGCTCGGCCAGTTTCAGGCCGCCGTCCTGGGCGATCTGGGCCAGCCGGTGATCGACCATCGGATTGGCGAAGCGGCGCGCGGTCTTGGCCCAATAGTCGCGGACGGGCAGGCCTGGCAGGCCGGGCGCCAGTTCGGTCTCGACCAGGTCATCCAGGAACGCCCGGATCTCGAGGTCGCCCATCGCCTGGCGGACAAACTCATGGCCGCGGGTCAGCCCCAGATAGGCCAGGGCCGAGTGGCTGGCGTTGAGCACGTGCAGCTTTAGCCGCCGGTAAGGGGCGACGTCGGAGACGATCTCGACGCCGACCTGGTCCCAGGCTGGGCGCGGGCCGGCGAACCGGTCTTCGATCACCCATTGGCCATAGGGCTCGCGCTGCACGTTGGCCTCGTCCGTCAGGCCCAGCGCCTGCGCGACGCGCGCGCGGCTGGCGGCGTCGGTGGCCGGGACGATGGAATCGACCATGGTTTCGGGGAAGGCGACGCTCGCTTCGATCCAGGCGGCGAGCCCCGGATCAAGCCGCTCGGCCAGGGCGTGGACAGCCTGGCCCAGGCGCGCGCCGTTCTCGACCATGTTGTCGCAACTGATGATGGTCAGCGGCGCGCCGTGCGGGCGCCTTGCCTGCAGTCCGCCGACCAGCGCTCCGACCGCCGAGCGCGGCGCCTGCGGATGAACCAGGTCGTGGAGGATGTCGGGGTGCTGGAGATCCAGGGCTCCGCCGGCCAGGCAATAACCTTTTTCGGTGATGGTCAGGGTGACGATGTGGGCGGCTGGATCGGCGATGGCGGCGAGCACCGCCTGCGGCGCTTGCGGCAGGGTGAGGGTGGCGCGGACCCCGCCGACCACGCGGTAGGACGGCGCCTGGTCCAGGGTCTCGACCGTGTAGAGGCCGTCCTGGGCGGCGAGCGCATTCGCGACGTCCGGCTGGCGCATGGAGACGCCCACGACGCCCCAGTCGCCGCCTGCCGCCTCGATGGCGTCGTCGGTGAAGATCGCCTGATGGGCCCGGTGAAAGGCACCGACCCCCAGGTGGACCATGCCGGCTTTAAGGCGCGCGACGTCGTAGGCCGGCGTGCGGACGGACGGCGGAACCGCCTTGAGCGTGGCGAGCGAGAGCTTCACAGGCGGTAGGCCGCCTTGGGCAGATTGTAGGCCAGGTCGACGGCGACCTCGGCGGCCTCGTCGATGGCCAACCGCTGGGTTGCGACCAACTCGGCCAGGAAGCCGCAGTCCATGCGACGGGCCAGGTCGTGCCGCGCCGGGATCGAGAAGAAGGCGCGGGTGTCGTCGTTGAACCCCACGGTGTTGTAGAAGCCGGCGGTCTCGGTGGTCTGGCGCCGGAACCGCAGCATCCCCTCGGGACTGTCGTGGAACCACCAGGCCGGGCCCAGGCGCAGGCACGGATAGTGACCGGCCAGCGGCGCCAGCTCGCGGGCGTAGGCGCTCTCGTCCAGGGTGAACGCGATCAGGGTCAGGTCTGAGCGGTCGCCTAGGCGATCGAGCAGCGGCTTGAGCTGGGCGACATAGCCGGTCTGGGTGGGGATATCGGCGCCACGGTCACGGCCGTATTGCTCGAACAGGCGCTGGTTGTGATTGCGCCAGGAGCCGGGGTGCAACTGCATGGTCATGCCGTCGGCGCACGACATCTTGGCCATCTCGGTCAGCATCTGGGCGCGGAACAGTTCGGCGTCGGCGGCGCTCGGCGTGCCGAGCCGCACCCGGTCGAGCAGGGCCTGGCATTCCGCCGGCGTCAGGTCGGCGGTCTGGGCGGTCGGGTGGCCGTGATCGGTGGCGGTCGCGCCGCCGGCGGTGCGGAAATACTCACGCCGTTGGGCGATAGCGGCCAGGTAGCCGTCCCAGCGGCCGACCTGCTCACCGGTCAGGGCTTCCAACTCGGCGAGATTGGCGGCGAAGTCCTCGCGGCTCGGGTCGACCACGTCGTCGGGCCGGAAGGTGGTGATGACCCGGCCGTTCCACCCCGAGGCCTTGATAGCCCGGTGGTGCTCGAGACTGTCCAGCGCGCCCTCGGTGGTGGCGATGACCTCGATGCCGAACCGCTCGAAGAGGGCGCGAGGGCGGAAGGGCGCGGTGGCCAGGGCCTGGTTGATGACGTCGAAATAGTGGTCGGCGGTGTCGGCGTCCAAGCGGCGGTCCAGTCCGAACACCGTGGCGAAGGCGTGATCGAGCCACAGCCGCGAGGGGGTTCCGCGAAACAGCCGGTAGTTGGCGGCGAACAATCGCCAGATGGCGCGGCGGTCGCGCTCCACGGGGCCGTCCCCGCCGGCGATGCCGAGTTGGCCCAGGCCGACGCCCTGGCTGTAGAGCATTCGCAGCACGTAGTGGTCGGGCCACAGGAAGACGCTGACCGCGTCCTCGAACGGGGCGTCATGCGCGAACCAGGCCGGATCGACGTGGCCGTGCGGGCTAACGATGGGCAAATGCTCGACCTGCTCGAACAGGGTCCGGGCCACGGCGCGCACGGCAGGATCATGCGGAAAGAACCGGTCGGGATCGAGGGCGAGGGTTGGCGCCATGATGTCGTGTTGCTCGTGCCGGTTTGCGGAGACGTGTAAATTGGTCATACCTGTTTCGGTCGCCGGCCCAGGGCTGTCAACTCTCTTCGCGGTTGGCAGGTTGGGGCCTGGCTCGTACCATCAGGTCCAATCTGCTGAGTTGTTCGACCACCATGACAAGATCCACCGCCGGCGCTCGTAAGCTCTATCAGCAGGTCGCCGCCGCCGTCGGCGCGTCGATCGAGCGCGGCCAATACAAGCCCGGCCAGAGGCTGCCGTCCGAACGGGACCTGGCGGAAGAGTTCAGCGTCAGCCGTCCCACGGTGCGCGAGGCGATGCTGGCCCTTGAAATCCGCGGCGTGGTCGAGGCCCGGCACGGGTCGGGCATCTATGTGACGGACACCCCGCCGGCCGAGGCCGCGGCGCCGGATCTCGATATTGGAGCGTTCGAGCTGACCGAGGCCCGGGCGCTGTTCGAGGGCGAGGCCGCGGCCCTGGCGGCGACGACCATCACCGAGGAACAGCTCGCCGAGCTGGAGGCGATTCTGGTCGACATGGTTGAGGAGAACGAGGGCGACGCCAAGGGCGAGCAGGCCGATCGGCGCTTCCATGTGGCGATCGCCGAGGCCACCCGGAACGCGGCGATCGTGACGGTGATCGAGACCTTGTGGGACCTGCGATATCGCTCACCCCTGTGCCGCCACATGCTGGACAAGGCGCGGCTGGTCGGGGTGAAGCCGAGGATCGACGAGCATCGGCGCCTGCTGGACGCCCTGAAGGCGCGCGACCCGCAGCGCGCTCGCAAGGAGATGCGCGACCATCTCGAGCGGGTCATCGAGGGGCTGCTCGCGGCCACCGAGATCGAGGCCGTGGAGCGCGCGCGCACCGAGGTCGCCAAGCAGCGGACGGAATACGCCCGCCGCCGGGTGATCTGAGGCGCGGCCGGCGCTAGGGGGGCCTACACCCCGCTCATCCCGGCGAAGGCCGGGATGAGCGGGGTTTGTGGCGGTCTGGATTCTAGCGACTGATCTCCACGACCGACACCAGGGCTTCCCCCTGCAGCGGCTTGAAGTCCAGGCGCAGCACGCCGCCTGAAACCTCGACCGGGAAGCTGCGCTCGACCGCCTTCAGGACCCCGCCGGCCGCCTGGACGATATCGAAGGCCTCCAGCACCGGGCGGCCGTCCGCGAGCACGTCGAAGGTACGTTCTCCGGCCGCGATGTTTCCGGGCTCCACGAACTTCAGGGTCACCGAGTAGGCGCCGTTTTCGAGCGGCGTCTCATAGGCGAAGGCGCCCTTTCGGAAGGTGCTGAGCAACTGGTGAGCGGCGGGGGTGTCGGCCAGTTCCAGCGCCTTCTTGCCGACCTTGCCGGTCGCGCCGCCGACGAAGAAGTTGTCCGATCCATAGCGGCCGTCGCTGGTGGTCACGCCCATCAGCGCGCCGCAGTTGATCCGCACCTGGCTGTGGGCGGCGGCGTCCAGGCGCCACTCGACCTGGTCGCTGACCTTGCCGTCGGCGAAGGCGCCCGACGCGGTGATCTGGTTGACGCCGGGCGCCAGCCTGACGCCCGGCCAGACGCAGATCCCGTGCGGGCCGGTCTCCATCGTCCCCAGCGAAACGCCGTTGAGGAAGAGCTCGATGGCGGCGGCGTTGCTGTAGACCTTGATGTCGGTCACGCCATAGGCGCGCTCGACGTAGCGGCGGCCGGTGATGTGGACGACCGGGGCCTTCGACCAGTTGGCCTGGTAGAAGAAGAAGGCGTCCTTGCGGGCGCCGCGATCGTAGCGCACCAGGCCCTTGGTGTTGATGTCCATCGCATCGCCTTCGCGCCGGATCGTCGTGGCGAAGTCGAACATGTTCCAGATCCAGGTCGCCCACAGATAGGGCCGGGCGGTGATGTCGGCCCAGCAGCGTTCATGGACGTGGCTCTCATAGCCCTCGGGCTGGATGCGGCCGAAGGCGCTGGCCGGCCCGCCGAGCGGGTTGTCGGTCTGTTGGGAGAAGGAGCCGCCGGCGCCGTACTCGCTGATCGACAGCGGCGTCTTGGGGTGGGCGGCGTAGAGGAGGTCGAGCTGCGGCCCTAGCTCCTCGGGCTTGCCGTAGTACCAGCCGTAATAGCGGTTGGCGCCGCTGACCTCGGCCTTTTCGGCGACGATCGGCACATGGGCGGCGCCGGCGAAATTGGCGCCCTCGCAGCAGTTGGCGATGGTGCTTGGGCGTCCCGGGTCCTCGCTCTTGACGATCTGGTCAAGGAACTCCAGCAGCGGCGCCGGATCGGGCCCCTCGCCCTCGGCGCCGATCCCGAAGTCGCCGGACACTGGCCGGCCGAAATCGACCTCGTTGGCGATGCCCCAGACCACGACCGAGGCGTGGTTGTAGTTCTGGCGGATCAGCTCGATCAGTTGCTGGCGGGCGTTGTCGACCAGGCCGGGCGAGGCCAGCGGCTGGTCGACGGTCAGGGTCCATTTGGACACCAGCGGAATCTCGTCCCAGAGGATCAGGCCGTGGCGGTCGGCCAGTTCGTGGATGTGCTGGCTTTGCTGGTAGTGGGCCAGGCGGATGGTGTTGGCGCCCAGCTCGCAGATCATCTCGACGTCTTGCGCTTCGTCAGCCGCCGACAGCGCCCAGCCCTTGCCTTCGCGATCCTGGTGCCGGGACACGCCGCGGAGGGGTACTGAGCGGCCGTTGAGGAAGAAGCCCTGGTCCGGATCGATCCGAAACTGGCGAACGCCGAACGATTGCTCGGTGCTGTCGAGGACGATCCCCGACGGCGCGCGGACCTCGACCGACAGCTTGTAGAGATAGGGGTCGGCTAGGCCGTCCCAGAGCCGGACGTCGGTGACGCTCAGGGTCTGGGAAGTCTCCGTCCCGTCGCCGGCGGCGAGCGTGATCGACTGCGAGGCCTGCGCGACCCGGGCGCCGTCGGCGCTGCGCAAGGTCGTGACAATGAGCGTCTCGGCCGAGGCGGCGCTGTCGTTGCGTAGCTTCGTGCGGACGGCGATTTGCGCTTGCGAGCCCTCGACCGCGGTGGTGGCGGCATAGACCCCGGGGCCGCCGAAATCGAGCATGTCGATGTGCACCGCGTCGGTGACGATCAGCGACACGGCGCGATAGAGGCCGCCATGCACAAAGAAGTCGCCGGCCAGGGGCAGGACGTCGGCGGTGGTCGTGCCGACGTCGGGGTTGGTGTTGTCGGTCTTCACCACCAGCACATTGGGCTGATCGGTGCGCAGCGCCGGGGTGGCGTTGAAGCGGAACCTGGAAAACCCGCCCTTGTGCTCGCCGAGCCGCACGCCGTTCAGCCAGATTTCGGCGATCCGGCTGGCCGCGTCGAACTGCAGCCAGCAGAGCTTTTCCGCCAGGTTCGTCGGAGCTGCGAAGGCCAGCCGATACCAGCCGACGCCCCGGTGCATGTTGACGTTCTCGGCTGTGTTGATGCGGCCGGCGTCCTCTGGAATGTAGTAGCCGGCGCGGTTCCAGCTGTGCGGGACGCTGACCAGGTCCCAGGCGTCGTCGGCGAAGCCAGGCGCCTGCGCGCCCACCAGGTCGTCGTCCAGCTTGAAGCGCCAGCCGTCGGTGAGCTTGATGACTTCGCGCGTCATGGCCGGGTTTCCCTTGGGTCTTGGCCATTTCGACCGCATTTCACGCGACGATGGTATGGCCAGATGTCATTCGTCTTGGCGCAAGGTCGAACATGCACCTGACCTATTTTCCATAGTGGTAAGACCAAATTTGAACGACGTCACGCGCAAAAACGACGGCGCCTCTGGAGGGCCGAGTACGGGAGCGCTGTGCGCGGGCTTCTCCATCCTGCGTGTCCGGGCTACCCAGATGCGATGAGCTATCCATTCTCCCCGGCTGTCCGGGAGGCGTTGTCCGCGCGCTGCCTCACCTTTCCGCGCATCGCTCACGAGGGCGCCGATCTGAAGCGCGCCGCGGTGGCCATCACCCTGGTCGAGGCTGACGACGGCTCGGGTGAGACCGCCTTCCTGCTGACGCGGCGGGCGGCCCAGATGCGCGCCCATCCGGGACAATGGGCGCTGCCCGGCGGGCGCTGCGATCCTGGCGAGACCCTGGAGGAGGCGGCCCTGCGCGAACTCCACGAGGAACTGGGCCTGGAGGTTCCGCCGCAGGACGTGCTGGGCGTGCTGGACGACTACCCGACCCGCTCGGGCTACGCGGTCAGTCCGGTGATCACCTGGCTGGACGACGCCAGCGAGATGCGGCCAAACCCGCAGGAGGTCGCCTCCGCGCACCGGTTCCGGCTGGACCAGATCCTGGAAGACGACGCGGTCGACTTCGAGGTGATCCCGGAAAGTTCGCGTCAGGTGGTTCGCCTGCGGGTGGGCGAACACTTCATCCACGCCCCGACCGCGGCCCTGATCTATCAGTTCCGAGAACTGGTCGCCGGCCGCGTCACCCGCGTGATCGACCTGGAGCAGCCGGTGTTCGCCTGGCGCTAGTCGGCGGCGAGCAGCGCGGCGAACTCCGCCTCGGGCAACATGGAGCCGCCCGTCGTCCAGACCACATGCACCGGCTTGACGTCGTCCTGGATCAGGCCGGCGGCCTGCGCCCGATCGATGAACGGGGCGAGCGCGGCGAAGCCCGAGGCGCCGGACGGCTCCAGCCGCAGGCCGGCCTCGGTCCAGGCCCTGCGCACCCATTGCACCATGGCCTGGTCGGTGACCGCGACGACGGCGTCAATGTTGCGGCCGATGGCCGCGAGCACCAGAGGCGAAGCCGAGGGCACCGCGAGGCCGTCGGCGATCGTGTCGTTGTCGAGGCCATAGTCATAGACGCTGACCGCCGCGCCGCCCCCCGCCGCCAAGGCGGCGAAGACGCAGGGCGAGGCGACCGGTTCGACGAAGACCGCCAGGACGTGCTGGCCATAGATCTGTTTCAGGCCGGCGGTGATCCCGCCCGGCGCGCCGCCGACCCCGCAGGGCAGGTAGACGATCAGCGGGCTGCCGGCCCCGATCTCCAGGCCGCGCGCCGATAGCTGGCCGGCCAGTTCGGCCGCGGCGGCGGCGTAGCCGACGAACAGCCGGCGGGAGTCCTCGTCGTCGATGAAATAGGCGCCCTCGGCCTCCGCCGCCTGCCGCGCCCGGGCCACCGCGCCGGTATAGTCGCAGGTGTGTTCGACCACGGCGGCGCCGATGGCTTTCAGCCGATCTTTCTTCCAGGTCTTGGCGTCGTGGGACATGTGGATTTCGGCCTGCAGGCCAAGCGCCCGCGCCACCCGGCCGATCGCAAAGCCGAGATTGCCGGTGCTGGCGACGACGACGCGGCAAGTCCCGAGAACCGCGAGGCTGGCCGGCGAGAGCAGGGCCTCCAGGGATTGGCCGGGCGCGAGCAGCCCGCGTTGCAGGGCCAGGTCCTCGACGTAGCAGAGCAGTTCATAGACCCCGCCGCGCGCCTTGACCGACCCGGCCATCGGCAGGGCGTGATCGCACTTCACCAACAGGTTCGGTGCGAGAGCGGCTGGGTATTCGACCAACTCCGAACGGATCTGCCCGTCCCAGCCGTCGGCGGGGAACAGGGCGCGGAGCACCGGCTCGAACCTTGCGAATCTGGCCCGGGCTTCGGTGACGTCCTGGGCGCTGATCGGCGCGGCGTCGGCGACCAGGCCGAGGCCCGGCTCGCGCAGCCAGACGCTGGTCTCGCCGCGAACCAGCGGCGCCATCACCGCGAGGCCGCTCAAAATTTTATCGTCGCTCATCACAAACCATCAACGCACTGCTCGGCCGGAGGCAAGCCGCCGCGCTCAATATTTGTTGTGGGAATAGCGATCGCCCGAGCCCGGCTAGGGCTAATCTCCACCTTCCGGCGCGATTCTAATGACCGGGCAGGCCGACCAATGGGCGGCGACGAGGGGAACCATGGCGGGCGACATCGAGCTGATCCCAGAGGCGCGACGCGACGACGTCCATGTCGCCCTGCGCGCGACGTTCGGAACCGGGGCGCTCAGTGGTTTTCGGCCGATCTCCGGCGGGGTTTCCGGCGCCCAGATTCTGCACTTCGAAATTCAGGGCCGCGCCTATGTCCTGCGGGTCGAACCCGAACGGGTCGCGTTGCATGACCGGCAACGGGGATTTGCCTGCATGGCGCAGGCCGCCGCCGCGGGCGTGGCTCCTTCGGTGCACTATGCCGACCCGAGCGCTGGCGTGGCGATCATGGACTTCGTCGCCAGTCGGCCGCTTGCCGAACACCCGGGCGGATCGGTGGGGGTGGTGCGCGAACTCGCTGGGCTGATCACTCAGGTGCAGGCTGCGACCCAGTTCCCGATCATCGGCGACTATCCCGACATGATCGCGGCCATGCTAGCGTCCTTGAGCAGGGCGGGCCTGTTTCCGCCGGGCGCGCTTGAGCCGCACGCCCAGGGGCTTGCACGGATCTGCGCCGCGCTGCCCTGGGACCCAGCGCCGCTGGTTTCCAGCCACAACGATCCAAACCCGCGCAACATTCTGTTCGATGGAAATCGCCTGTGGTTGATCGACTGGGAGCTGGCGTTCCGCAATGATCGGCTGGTGGATCTGGCGATCCTGACCATGGACTTGGCGCAGGCGCCGGAACTGGAGGCCGCGCTGTTGGAGGCCGCGCTGTTGGAGGCCGCCCTGGGCCAGGCTCCGGACCGACACCTTCGCGCGCGGCTCCAGGTGATGCGCCTGCTCACCCGGCTGTCCTATGGCTGCGTGGTGCTCGAGGGCTTCGCCGGATCAGCCGTAGATCCCAGTCTGGAGGCGTTCACCCCGGCCGACTTCCGCGCGGCGGTGGCTGACGGGCGGTTGAAGTCTGGCTCGCCGCAGACCGCCTACGCCTTTGGCAAGGTGTCGCTCGCCGCCTTCCGCCATGGCGTCGCAGCGCCAGGATTTGACGAGGTGCTGAAGGTCGTGAGCCAGGGTTGATTGCGGCGTGTCGCAGATCTGCGTCGCTGTGTGTCGAGTTGGTTACCGGACGTCATCCCAGTGCGCGACCTGGGGCTTAGACGCCGTTGAGTTGAGCGTCGATCGGGTGCTCAATATTTGACCCCCCGTTTCGTGGCCTAACCGAGGTGGATACGGTTGCCCAAACCCGCGACGCTTCATCAGGCCGCTAGACGCCGCCGATCGACCTGGACACTCTACGCCAAGGCTTGGGTCCAGGTTGGGCCATTCCGCGACAGCCAACTTCCATCCCAGACGACAATCGACGAGGTGACGCGCTTTGGCTAACGAGCACAGGAAGCCTCGCCTCGCGACAGTCGCCACATGGACGGCGCTTAGCGCCCTGAGCCTGTTGGCCGCGTGCGGCGGAAAGCCGAACGACCATAGGGGGAGCCGTGGGCCGGTGGCGGTGGGCTATGTCGTCGTCCAGCCGACCAGCGTCGATCTGGTGAGCGAGCTTCCGGGCCGGGTGACGGCCTCGGAGAGTTCCGAGGTCAGGCCGCAGGTCTCGGGCGTAATCCAAAAACGTCTCTTCACCGAAGGCGCGGTCGTCAAGCGCGGCCAGCCGCTCTACCAGATCGATCCCAGCCTCTATCAGGCGGCGGTCAACCAGGCGTTGGCCAACGTGCAGAGCGCGGAGGCCAATTTCCGGGCGGCCCAGGCCCTGGCCGATCGAAACAAGCCGTTGGCGGCCATCGAGGCGGTTAGCCAGCAGGAGTACGAAAACGCCGTCGCGGCGGCGGGACAGGCGGCGGCGACCGTCGCCCAGACCAAGGCGGCGCTCGACACCGCCCGGATCAATCTGAGGTTCACGACCGTGCCGGCGCCGATCAACGGCAGGATCGGTCGCTCGCTGTTCACCGTTGGGGCCTTGGTGACCACCAGCCAGACCGATCCGCTGGCCAGCATCCAGCAGCTCGATCCGATCTTCGTCGATATTCAGCAGTCGAGCGGCGAGCTCCTGGCCCTGCGTCAGGCGCTGGCGTCGGGCGGGCTCGTACCGGGCAGCGCCGCCGTGCGCTTCAAGCTCGAGGACGGGACCTTCTATGACCAGGCCGGCACGGTCGAGTTCGCCGAGGTGGTGGTGGACCCCAGCACCGGGACGGTGACCTTGCGCGCCCGCGTCGCCAACCCGCAGGGCACGTTGCTGCCCGGCATGTTCGTTCGCGCCGTCTTCACCCCGGCGGTGAACACCGCGGCCTTCCTGGTCCCGCAGGCGGCGGTCTCGCGCAATCCCCAGGGTCAGGCCACGGTCTATGTGGTGGGCGCCGGCGACAAGGCCCAGGCGCGCGCGGTCACCGCGGCGCGGACGCAGGGCGAGTTCTGGGTCGTCACCAAGGGATTGAGCGCGGGCGACCGCGTCATCACCCAGGGGCTCGCCAACGTTCAGCCCGACAAGCCGCTGGCGCCGGTCCCGGCGAGCGCCCCGCAACACATCGCGCCTCCCGGGGCGAAGCCTGACGCCGCCCGTGCGGGAGGCGGCTGACGCTCATGTTCTCTCGCATTTTCATCGACCGGCCGATCTTCGCCTGGGTGATCGCCATCCTGATCATGATGGCGGGCGCCGGCTCTATCCTGGGACTGCCGGTCGCCCAGTATCCCGACGTCGCCCCGCCCCAGGTCTCGGTCCGCGCGAGCTATCCCGGCGCCTCGGCCGAGACCATCCAGAACAGCGTCACCCAGGTCATCGAGCAATCCCTGACCGGGATCGACGGGCTGCTCTATTTCAGCTCGTCGTCCAGCTCGCGCGGCCAGGTGACGATCTCCGCCACCTTCGAGAAGGGCGTCGATCCGGACATCGCCCAGGTGCAGGTGCAGAACCAGGTCAGCCAGGCGGTCTCGCGGCTCCCGACCCAGGTGCAGCAACAGGGCGTGGTCGTCCGCAAATCCAACCCGGACAACCTGCTGATCGTCGGCGTCTATGACCAGACCGACCGGATGACCAACGGGGACGTCTCCGATTACCTGGTGTCGAACCTGCAAGACCAGCTTTCGCGCGTGAAGGGCGTCGGGGACACCAACGTCTTCGGCTCGCAGTACGCCATGCGCATCTGGCTCAACCCCGACCGGCTCGCCAGCTATCAGCTGACGCCCGGCGACGTGGTCAGCGCCATTCAGAGCCAGAACGCCGAGGTCGCGGCCGGTGAACTGGGCGGCCAGCCGCAGCCCGACACCCAGATGCTCAATGCGACGGTGACCGCGCAATCGAGGCTCCAGACCCCCGAACAGTTCGCCAAGATCATCCTCAAGAGCCAGCAGGACGGCTCGGCGGTGGTGTTGTCGGACGTGGCGCGGGTGGAGCTCGGCTCTGAAAACTACAACGCCCGCAGCCGGGTCAACCGGCACCCCGGCGCGGGCCTGGCGATCCTGCTGGCCCCGGGCGCCGACGCGCTGAAGACGTCCGAGCTGGTCAAGGCCGAGGTGGAGAAGGCGGCCAAGGCGTTCCCGCCGGGCCTCAAGTTCGCCTACGCCAACGACACCACCGACTTCATCAAGTTGTCGATCACCGAGGTGGCGAAGACCCTCGCCGAGGCCATCGTCCTCGTCATCATCGTGATGTTCGTCTTCCTGCAAAGCTGGCGGGCGACGCTGGTGCCGGCGATCGCGGTGCCGGTGGTGCTGCTCGGCACGTTCGGCGTGCTCTATGTGGCCGGCTTCTCGATCAACACCATGACGCTGTTCGCCCTGGTGCTGGCCATCGGTCTGCTGGTCGACGACGCCATCGTCGTGGTCGAGAACGTCGAGCGGTTGATGGCCGAGGATCCCGACATGACCCCGCGCGAGGCGACCATCGCCTCGATGAAGGAGATCAGCATGGCCCTGGTGGCCATCGCCCTGGTGCTGTCGGCGGTGTTCCTGCCCATGGCGTTCTTCGGCGGATCGACCGGCGTCATCTACCGGCAGTTCTCGCTGACGATCATCTCGGCGATGGTGCTCTCGGCGTTCGTCGCCTTGACGCTCAGCCCGGCGCTGACCGCCACCCTGCTCAAGCAGAAGAAGGCTGAGCATGAGCTTCACGAGGGCGGTTTCGGTCGCCGCTTTCCTGGCGCGGCGCGGGCGATCCACGGCGCCTCGACCTGGTTCAACACCGGCTTCGAGCGCCTGGCCGACCGCTACAAGCTGACCGTCAGGTGGATCCAGGACCGCAAGCTGGTCTTCATGGTGATCTATGGCGCGGTGGTGCTGCTGCTGGCCGGGCTGTTCCTGCGGCTCCCGACCGGGTTTCTGCCGACCGAGGACCAGGGCGCGGCCCTCGTCCAGTACCAGCTTCCGGCCGGCGCCACCTTGCATCGGACTGTGGAGGTGCAGCGGCAGGTCGAGGACTACTTCAACCAGTACGAGGGGCGGAACGTCCGCACGATGTTCACGGTCAGCGGCGGCGGCGGCGGCGGGAGCAGCGGCCAGAACACCGGCCAGGCCTTCCTCAATCTCACCGACTGGGCCGATCGCAGCGGCAAGGACAATAGCGCCGACGCCATCGTCGGCCGGGCCTCGGCCGCCTTTCAGAACTTCCGTGACGCCCGGGTGTTCGCCCTGGTGCCGCCGGCCATTCGCGGTCTTGGCCAGTCGGACGGGTTCACCATGGAACTGCTCAATTCCAGCGGCATGACGCGGGAAGAGTTCGACGCCGCGCGCGACAAGCTGCTGGCGGCGGCCCGCAGCGACCCGGCCCTGGCCTCGGTCCGGCTGACCGAGCTGCCGGATATCGCGACGCTGAAGGTCGACACCGACGCGCGCAAACTGGCCGCGCTCGGTCTCAGCCAAAGCGACGTCAACACCACGCTCTCGACCGCCTGGGGCGGGCGCTACGTCAACGATTTCGTCGATCGGGGACGGGTCAAGCGCGTCTATGTCCAGGGCGACGCGGCCTATCGCGCCGAACCGTCGGACCTTGGCGAGTGGTATGTCCGTGGGGCGGCCGGCCAGATGGCGCCGTTCTCATCGTTCGCCACCTCGTCCTGGTCGCAGGCGCCGACCACGCTGTCGCGCTTCAACGGCATTCCGTCCTACGAAATCCAGGGCGCCGCGGCCCCCGGCGGCAGCTCGGGCCAGGCCATGGCCGCCATCGAGAAACTGGCGAGCCAGATCCCAGGAACCACCATCGCCTGGTCCGGGCTCTCCTATCAGGAGCGGCTGTCGTCCGGCCAGGCTCCGATCCTCTACGGCTTGTCGCTGCTGGTGGTCTTCCTCTGCCTGGCGGCGCTCTACGAGAGCTGGTCGATCCCGCTGGCGGTGCTGCTGGTGGTTCCCTTGGGGCTGGTCGGCGCGGTGCTGGCGGTGACGCTCCGCGGCTTGATCAACGACGTCTACCTGCAGATCGGCCTGCTCACGACCATGGGGCTGGCGGCCAAGAACGCGATCCTGATCGTCGAGTTCGCCGAGCAGGCCGAACGACGGGGCCGGCCCGTCGTCGAGGCGGCGATCGAGGCGGCCCGGATCCGCCTGCGCCCGATCCTGATGACCAGCCTGGCCTTCGTCTTCGGGGTGCTGCCGCTGGCGATCTCGACCGGGGCTGGGGCCAACAGCCGGATCGCCATTGGAACCGCGGTGATCGGCGGCATGCTGACCGCCACGATCCTGGCGATCTTCTATATCCCGCTGTTCTTCATCCTGGTGCGGCAGGGCTTCCGCGGCGGCGTGAAGTTTGTACGCGGAGACCGGGATGGCGAGGCGCCTCCACCGACCCCTGAACCGGAGCGTGTCTGATGCGTAGCCTCGCCGTTCTGCTGGCGGCCGGTTGGTTGGCGGGCTGCTCGCTCCAGGCGCCCTATGTCCAGCCGCCGCTCCCGGTCCCGTCCTCGTGGCCGGTCGGCGATCCTTATCTGCGCCAGGGCGAGGCCGAGCTGCCGACGATCACCTATCGCGACGTCTTCACCGACGTGCGCCTGCAGCAGATGATCGGCCAGGCCTTGGCTAATAATCGCGACCTGCGGGCGGCGGCGGCCAACATCCTGGCGGCCCGGGCGCAGTACCGGATCCAGCGCGCGGCCCAGGCGCCGCAGATCGACCTGCGCGGCCGCTACGCCCATTCGGGCGGCGAGGGGGCGACGGCGCCCGACGCCTATTCGGTCGATCTCGGCGTCACCGCCTTCGAGATCGACCTCTTTGGCCGTGTTCGCTCGCTGAGCGACGCGGCGCTGAACCGCTACTTCGCGACCGAATCGGCGGCGCGCTCGACGCGGCTGGTCCTGGTGGCCGAGGTGGCGCAGGCTTGGCTGACCTACGCCGCCGACGAGAGCCTGTTGGGGATCGCGCGCGAGACCGCCGCCAACGCCGAGCGCAGCGTGCAGCTGACCAACGCCCGCCTAAGGGGCGGGGTCGCGCCGCGGACCGACCTGCGGCAGGCGCAGACCATTCTCGCCACCGCCCAGGCGGACGTCGCCGCCCTGCGGACCGCCGTCGCCCAGGATCTCAACGCGCTTCAATTGCTGCTGGGCTCGCCGGTGGACCCCGCCCTGCTGCCAGGCTCGATCGAACAGGCGAGCGACGGGTTGGCGACCTTGCCGGCGGGGATCCAGTCCAGCGTCCTGCTGCGGCGGCCCGACGTGATGCAGGCCGAGTTCGAACTGCGTGCGGCGAACGCCGAGATCGGCGCCGCCCGCGCCGCGCTGTTCCCGACCGTTTCCCTCACCGGGGCGCTTGGCTACGCGACCGGCTCGTTCGCCTCGCTGTTCACCAACGGGGCCTTCACCTATTCCGTCGCGCCCAGCGTGAACTATCCGATCTTCCGCGCCCGAGCCGGGCTTGCGGGCGTGGCTCAGTCACGCGCTCAGCGCGACGCCGCGCTGGCGGCGTACGAGAAGGCGATTCAGACCGGTTTCCAGGAAACCGCCGACGCGCTGGCTCGGCAAGGCACGATCGCCGACGAACTGGCCGCCCGGCGGACCCAGGTGGCGGCGGCCGACGACACGTTCCGGCTGACCGACGCCCGCTATCGGGCGGGCGTCGACACCTTCCTGGACAGTCTGGATTCCCAGCGCGCGCTGTACAGCGCCCGGCAGTCCCTGGTGGCGACCCAGCTCGACGCGGCGGTCAATCGGGTGACGCTCTATCGGGTGCTCGGCGGCGACGACAGCCTGGGATCCTGAAGTTTAGCCGGACAGTCCTGGCCCGCGGCGCCAGGCGACCACCAGCCAGCCGACGCCCTGTGAGATCAGGTCGATCGCCAGCAGCGTGCCGATCACCTTGATGCCCGAGGCCGGCCAGCCGCTGAGGATGACCAGGCCGGCGACGATCCCGAACAGGCCGGACAGCATGATCAGCAGTCGTCCGAGCGTCGTGCCCAGCCGATAGCCGACCGGCAGGCGGACCAGGCCGGACAGCACCAGGGCGAAGCCAAGGGCGTAGGTCAGGAACACGCCGCGAAACGACGGCTGGGTGAGCAACACGACGCCGAACACGACATAGAGGAAGCCCAGCAGGATCCGCGGCGTCGCGCTGGCCCAGCCTTTGGTCCAGAAGGCGTGGATCAGTTCAAAGCCGCCGGCGACCACCGCCGCGCCGCCGATGACCAGCGCGCTGACGGTCTTGACCAGCATGATGTCGGCCATCACGAAAAGCCCGCCCAGCAGCAGGACCAGGCCGAGCAGCGCGCGGACCCAAACGGGTTCGGCGCCTGAGATTTTGGATGAGAATCTTAAGGCTGCCATTGGCTTCTCCCATACCCTTGCTTGTTTTTTGTCGACTACTCGTCTCATGGGTGAGCGTGGTTCGGCAAGGAAAGACCTGTCGACGACGGGTCTGAACCGGTGGCCGCAGGGCCGCGAAAAGTCGGGCGAAGCCTTTAATCGGGATCAAAAGGCCTGAATTGGCATTCTGCTTTTGTGTTCTCCGCCGAGTCTGGCCGCGCCGAACGTTGTCAGACCGCGGCGTTCGGGGACATGCCTAGATCGAGATTGCGTACTTGACGACCTATGATTGTGGTGTAGCGATCGCAGTGGTCGGGAAAATATTTGCGCGGCGATAGCGTCGCGCTGCTGTTGGAGATCCCCATATGAATCTTAAAGATCATCGTCTTCTGCTGATCCCTGCTCTGGTTGGCGGCCTCCTGGTCGCGGGCTGCACCGCGACGCCGACAGCCAATTCCTTCGGTCGTAGCGAAGCGATGCGGGCGCAGTCGGTGGAGTTGGGGTCGATCCTCAGCATTCGTCCGGTGAACATCCGTCCAGACAGCACCATGGTCGGCACGGGGACCGGCGCCGTGCTCGGCGGCCTGGCCGGCAGCCAAATCGGCGGCGGTACTGTGGCGAACGCGGCTGGCGCGGTGGCCGGCGCGGTCGCCGGCGGCGCGCTCGGCAGCGCGATCCAGGGGTCGCAAAACACGCCCGGTCTCGAGCTGACCGTGAAGCTGGACAACGGCGCCAACGTCGCTGTGGTGCAGCCGGGCGGGGTCGATGACTTCCGCGTCGGCGACCGCGTGCGGGTGACGTCGGACGGCGTCACCACGCGGGTCAGCCGCTAATCAGCGACGCGCTCCGCCGACCCTCGCCTAGCGCGACAGATCAATGAGCGCCCTGGTGCGAGCCAGGGCGCTTTTTGATGTCTGGTTCAGGCGCCGTCGAGGGCGCGGCTGACGTCGCGGGTCAGGTCGACTACGCTCTCAAGACCCACGCTCATCCGCACCCAGCCCTCGGTCAGGCCGATCTCGAGCCGCTGCTCTTCGGGCATCGAGCGGTGGGTGGTGGTCGACGGATGGGTCGCCATCGACTTGGCGTCGCCGAGATTGTTCGAGATGTCGATGATGTCCAGCGCGTCGAGGAACCGCCAGGCCGCTTGGCGGTCGCCCAGGTCGAAGGCCACGACCGTCCCGCCGCCGGTCATCTGGCTGGCGATGATCGCCGCCTGCGGATGGTCGGTCCGGCCCGGATAGAGCACGGTCTTGGTCTTGGCGTGCGCGCCGATCAGGTCGGCGATCTTGGCGGCGTTTTCGGTCTGCCGGGTGACCCGCAACTCCATCGTCTCCAGGCCCTTCAGCAGGACCCAGGCGTTGAACGGCGACAGCGCCGGGCCGGTATGGCGCAGGATGTCCTTGTAGGCCTCGGTCATCAGCGGTTCGGCGCCCAGGATGGCGCCGCCCAGGACGCGGCCCTGGCCGTCGATGTGCTTGGTCGCCGAATAGACGACGATGTCGGCGCCCAGCACCAAGGGCTTCTGGAAGATCGGGGTGGCGAACACGTTGTCGACCACCAGCTTGGCGCCGGCGGCGTGGGCGATCTTCGCCACGGCGGCGACATCGGTCACTTCCAGCAGCGGGTTGGCCGGGGTCTCGACCAGGAAGGCCTTGGTGTTGGGCCGCACCGCGTTCTTCCAGGCGGCGAGGTCGGTGGCGTCGACATAGGTGATGTCGACCCCAAAGCGCGGCATCCATTCCGACAGGATCCAGCGGCAAGAGCCGAACAGCGCCCGGCCCGCCACGATGTGGTCGCCGGCTCGCACCAGGCCTTGCAGGGCGACATGCACCGCCGACATCCCCGACGCGGTGGCGCGGCAGACTTCAGCGCCCTCCAGCAGCGCCAGGCGATCTTCGAACATCTGCGTCGTCGGATTGCCGAAGCGCTGGTAGATGAAGCCGGGATCCTCGCCGGAGAACCGCTTGTCGGCCGCGACGGCGGTGTCATACGAAAAGCTCTGGGTGAGATAGAGCGCTTCGGAAATCTCGCCATAGGGCGAGCGGGTCAGGCCGCCGCGCACCAGCTTGGTTTCCTGCTGCCAATCGCGCGGATCTTCGGCCATGGTCTCGTCCTTCCAAAAGGGGCAGGGCCTTCTAAACCCGAGGCTCGAGCTTCGCCACCGTGGAAAATCTGCCGCCGCTTGCAGGTCCCCGCCGGCTAAGCCTTGCCAGACGCGCGGCGGGCGGCGAGTGTCGCGGCGATGATCGACGCCCCGAGTTTCCCTGGCATTCTGCCCTGCCAATCCATCGACGACCTGATCGCGGCCGGCGCCATCACGTCCGCCCAGCCGTTCGACCTGGATCAGGTCCAGCCGGCGAGCCTGGACCTGCGGCTCGGCGCGAGAGCCTGGCGGGTGCGGGCGTCCTTCTTGCCGGGGCTTGGCCGCACGGTGCCGCAGCGCATCGCCGACGTGGCGATGCACGAGCTGGACCTGACCAAGGGCGCGGTTCTTGAGCGCGGCTGCGTCTATATCGCCGAGCTGCAGGAGACCCTGGCCCTGCCCAAGGGCGTCTCGGCGCGGGCCAACCCGAAGAGTTCGACCGGCCGGGTCGATGTCTTCGTGCGCCTGCTCACCAACAATTCCATCGCCTTTGACGATGTCTCCGAAGGCTATGCCGGGCCGACCTATATCGAGATCGCGCCGCAGACCTTCTCGATCCTGGTGCGGACCAACACCCGGCTGAACCAGCTTCGCCTGAAGCGCGGCGATCCGCCGAAGCTGTCGATCCGCAGCGTCGGGGTGGACCTTTCCGACGGCATCGCCGGCTTCCGGGCGCGGCGTCACGCCGGGGTGGTCGACATGGATCATGTGGACGGCCACGATCCCAAGGACTTCTGGGAGCCGCTGATCCCGCGCCGCGGCGAACTGCTGCTCGATCCGGGCGAGTTCTACATCCTGGCCTCCAAGGAAGCGGTCGAGATCCCGGTGATGGAAGCGGCCGAAATGACCCCGATCGATCCCTCGGTCGGCGAGTTCCGCGTCCATTACGCCGGTTTCTTCGATCCGGGCTTCGGCACCGAGGAGGCGGGCGGGGTCGGCTCGCGCGGCGTGCTCGAAGTGCGCAGCCACGAGACGCCGTTCCTGCTGGAGGACGGCCAGACCGTCGCGCGGCTGGTCTACGAACCGCTCACCGCCAAGCCCTCGCGGCTGTATGGCGACCAGGGTTCGCACTATCAGCGGCAGGGGTTGAAGCTCTCCAAGCACTTCCGTATCTGGAGCTGAGGCCAAACCTCGGGGAAGATTGGCATGCCGCCGCGCGATGACCGATGGACGATGGGTGTCGGGCTTGGAACGGCGGCGATCGTGCTTGGCCTATTCTTTGTCGGCGGCGCGCTGATCTGGCGCGTGACCTCCGCGGACCTGGCCTTGCTGCCGACCATGCCCGTCTTGAAGGCCGCGATCGCGATGGCCGACCTGGGTTGGCGATTCTGGGGCCACTGATCGCCTAACGCGGCGACCTTTTCTTGACCGCCGCGCGCGCCCGCGCCAAAGGCGGGCCCATGAATATTCTTCTCGTCGGCTCGGGCGGGCGCGAGCATGCGCTGGCCTGGAAGATCGCGGCCTCGCCGCTGGTGAAGCGCCTGGTCATGGCGCCGGGCAATCCGGGCATGGCGGCGCTGGGCGAACTCCGCGCCCTCAAGGCTACGGACGTCCCGGCCCTGGTGGCGCTGGCTCAGGAGATCGCCGCCGATCTCGTGGTGATCGGGTCGGAAGTCTCGGTCGAGGCCGGTCTCGCCGACGCGCTGAACGCCGCGGCCATTCCCTGTTTCGGACCGGTCGCCGCCGCCGGAAAGCTGGAATCCTCCAAGGCCTTCACCAAGGCCTTCACCGACCGCCATGGCCTGCCGACCTCGGCCTATAAGGTCTGCGAGACCGCCGACGACGCCAAGGCGGCGCTCGCCGCCTTCCAACCGCCTTATGTGATCAAGGCCGACGGCCTGGCCGCCGGCAAGGGCGTGGTGATCGCCCAGGACCGCGCCGAGGCCGAAGCGGCCATCGACGACGCGCTCGGCGGCCGGTTCGGCGCGGCCGGCGCCCGCGTGGTGATCGAGGAGTTCCTGGAGGGCGAGATCGGCTCGCTGTTCGCGCTCTGCGACGGCAAGGACTCGCTGGTCTTCGGCTCGGCCCAGGACCACAAGCGCGCCTATGACGGCGAGGTCGGCCCCAACACCGGGGGCATGGGCACCTATTCGCCGGCCCCGGTCTTCACGCCCGAACTGATCGAGCAGACCCGCTTGCGGCTCGCCGAGCCCGCCTTCGCCGGCATCGCCTCGGAGGGCGCGCCCTACAAGGGCGTGCTGTTCGTCGAACTGATGGCCACCAAGGACGGCCCCAAGCTGGTCGAGTTCAACGTCCGGTTCGGCGATCCCGAGTGCCAGGTGCTGATGCTGCGGCTGCAAAGCGATCTCGTGCCCTACCTGCTGGCCTGCGCGAACGGCACGCTCGCGACGATGCCCGCGCCGGTCTGGCGCGACGAGGCGGCGATCTGCGTGGTGCTGGCCGCTGACGGCTATCCGCAGAGCCCGGTCGGCGGCTCGATCATCGGCGGGGCGGAGCAGGACTTCGGCGACGGCGTCGTGGTCTTCCACGCCGGCACCTCGCGTGATCCTGACGGGGTGCTGCGTGCGGCAGGGGGGCGCGTGCTCAATGTCTGCGCCCGTGGGGCGAGCCTGCAGGAAGCCCGCGACAAGGCCTATGCGGCGATCGCGAAAATCGACTGGCCGGGCGGTTTCCATCGCACCGACATCGGCTGGCGAGCCCTGGCCGCGCGCTAGGACGTTTTCGAGGTTTCGGTTTGGACATCACCTGACGCCTTGCTCCTGGGGCAGGCGTCTCGGTATGGTGGTTCAAACAAGCGTACGAGAGTGAAGGGGAGCGCCATGGCCGACACCGCGGAGCAACAGCGCGAGCAGCTGAACAGCGGCACCAAGGAAGTCGCCGAGAGCCATCGGTTCGACGAGGCCAAGCTGGCCGCCTGGATGCAGGCCAATGTCGAGGGCTATGCCGGACCGCTGGAAGTGCGCCAGTTCAAGGGCGGCCAGTCCAACCCGACCTATCAACTGGTCACGCCAGACAAGAAGTACGTCCTGCGCCGCAAGCCGCCGGGCAAGCTGCTGCCTTCGGCCCACGCGGTCGATCGCGAGTACAAGGTGATCACGGCGCTTTATCCGACCGGCTTCCCGGTGGCGCGCTCCTACGGCCTCTGCACCGACGACAGCGTCATCGGCACGATGTTCTATGTCATGGACATGGTCGAGGGCCGTATCCTCTGGGATCAGCAACTGCCGCAGTACGAGCCGCCCGAGCGCCACGCCATCTTCATGGCCAAGCTCAAGACCCTGGCCGATCTGCACAACACCGACCACGAGGCCATCGGCCTGGGCGACTACGGCAAGCCGGGCAACTATATGGGCCGGCAAGTCGATCGCTGGACCAAGCAGTACAAGGCCTCGGAAACGACCCATCTGGAAGAGATGGAGCGCCTGATCGAATGGCTCCCCAAGAGCCTGCCGGCCCAGGAACGCACCTCCGTCGTCCATGGCGACTATCGCCTCGACAACATGGTCCTGCATCCGACCGAGCCGCGCGTCATCGCCGTGCTCGACTGGGAGCTCTCGACCCTGGGCGAGCCGCTGGCCGACTTCACCTACCTGCTGATGAACTGGGTCAACGGCGGGATCTCGCAGATCCCCGACCTGAAGGCGCACGGCATCCCGAGCATCGACGAATATGTCGCCGAATACTGCCGCCTGACCGGGCGGACCGGCCTGCACGACCTCGACTGGTTCTTCTCCTACAACATGTTCCGCCTGGCCGGGATCTGCCAGGGGATCGTCGGCCGGGTGCGCGACGGCACCGCCAACAGCCCGCAGGCGGCCGCCATGGCCGAGCGCGTGCCGTTGCTGGCGAAATCGGCCTGGGTCTACGCCCAGAAGGCCGGGGCCTAGAAACCGGATCGGCGGCGTGCGATGACGGCGAGTAGGGCCTCTCACACGCCGCCAACGTCCGAGCACGCAATTTCATGACCGACCCTACCGGCGCACCGACGAGCGTGCGCGCGCCGACGGACGTGGCCGCCGCCAAGCGGCCTTTCTGGCTTCGCCGGCCCTGGCAGATCGCCGGCGGCGCAGTGCTCGCCGTCGTGGCGCTGGTCGTATTCATGGTCTGGTCGTTGCCGCTGGGGCGAGCGCTGGAGCCCCTGCCCGATCCGACCCTGATCCTGGTCACCGCCGACGGCAAACCCTTCGCTCGGCGCGGCTCCTACAAGGAGCAGCCGGTCGACGTAACCCAGCTGCCCAAGCATGTGCCGGGCGCCTTCGTCGCCATTGAAGACCGGCGCTTCTACAGCCACATCGGCATCGATTTCCGCGCCATCGCGCGCGCCCTGCAGCGCAATGTCGGCGAGGGCGAGGTTCAGCAGGGTGGTTCGACCATCACCCAGCAACTGGCCAAGAACGCCTTCCTCAGCAGCCAGCGCAGTCTTCGGCGGAAAGCGCAGGAAGCGCTGATCGCCCTCTATCTGGAAGCCCGGCTCACCAAGGACGAGATCCTCTCGCGCTACCTGTCGACGGTCTATTTCGGCGACGGGGTGTTTGGCCTGCGCGCCGCGGCCAAGCACTATTTCGACAAGACGCCCGAGACCCTGAGCATCGGCGAGTCCGCCATGCTGGCCGGGATGGTCAAGGCGCCGTCCCGGCTCGCCCCGACCGAGGATCTGCCGGCCGCCCGCGAGCGTGCGAACGTCGTGCTCGGGACCATGGTCGAGGTCGGGCTCATCACCCCGCAACAGGCCCGCGCGGCCCGCAATGTCAGGGTTCGCGAAGGCCGCGAGAAGCTGCCGGTCGGCACCTATTTCGCCGACTGGGTCTCGCCCCAGGCCCGCCAGGCGTTCGAAAGCGCCTATGGCGAGGTGCTGGTGCCGACGACGCTGGACTCGGTGCTGCAGGCCGAGGCCGAACGCATCGTCAGCCGGACGCTGCAGCGCCACGGCGGCTATCTGCACGCCACCCAGGCCGCGCTGGTCGCCATGCGGCCGGACGGCAAGGTGCTCGTGATGGTCGGGGGCCAAGACTACAAGAACAGCCAGTTCAACCGGGTGTCGGACGCCCAGCGCCAGCCGGGCTCGGCCTTCAAGCTGTTCGTCTATCAGGCGGCGCTGCGGAGTGGCATGACCCCCGACAGCCTGGTGCTCGACGCCCCGCTGACCATCGCCGACTGGTCGCCGAAGAACCACGAGGGCCGCTACGCCAATCGCGAGATCCACCTGCGTAACGCCTTCGCCGGCTCGTCAAACGTGGCGGCCGCGCGTCTGGCGCAGCAGGTCGGCCGCGAAGCGGTGGTCAAGGCGGCGCAGGACATGGGCGTTCATGCCGACTTCCCCAACGACCTGACCCTGGCGCTGGGCGCCACGCCGATGACCCTGCTCGATCTCACCGCCGGCTATGCCGGTGTTGCGTCCGGCCAGTTCCCGGTGACCCCCTATGGCGTGCCGCAGGTGCGGGTGCCGCCCACCCGCCAACTGCCGCGGGCCGAGCGCGAGGGCCTGCTCGACCTGCTGCGGGCGGCGGTCACTTTCGGCACCGGCAATGCCGCCAATGTCTCGCAGTACGCCTACGGCAAGACGGGTACGACCCAGGACTATCGCGACGCGCTGTTCGTCGGCTTCGTGGGCGACATGATCATCGGGGTCTGGGTCGGCAACGACGACAACAGCCCGATGAACGGCGTGGCCGGCGCCGGGCTTCCGGCCGAGATCTGGCGTGACTTCGCTCGCTTCGCCATGAACCGCGGGACGGTGCGGGTGAACGGGCGTCAGATCGGTCTCGCCCCGGTCGCGCCGCGCCCGGCGCCGGTGGAAGAGGTTGATCCGCTGGCGGTTCCGCCGATCGACGGCGCGGTCCCGCCGGTCGATGGCCAGACGCCGCCAGTGGCCCCGACCGCTCCGGCCGAGCCTACCCCGCCGGTCGCCGCGCCAGCGGTGGTGCAGCCGCCGTTCTAACTGAAAGGCGCGAGCAGCCGCTCCAGCACGGCCTCGTCCTCGAAGACCGCGCGCACCGGCCAGGCGTGGACGCGCTCGCGCCAGGCGGCGGGCAGGCGCACCCAATCCTTTTCGGTGGTGACCAGGCCGGCGCCGAACTGCTCGGCGCGCTCGGCCAGCATCTTCAGCGTCGCCTCGTCATAGGCGAAGTGGTCGGGGAAGTTGGCGAAGTCGACCAGCTCACAGCCGGCGGCCTTCAGGGCGCGCTCGACTTTCCAGGGCATGCCGATGCCGGCGAACCCCATCTGCGGACCAGGCGGCGGCGGGGCGGCCGGATCGAGCCGGGCGACCAGGATGGGCTTGCTGATCAAGGCCCGGATCAGCGCCGGATCGGGTTCGGCCAGATCGGCCGGCAGCATCAGGATCACCGCGTCGGCGCGGCCCAGACCCACGGCCAGCGGCTCGCGCAACGGCCCGGCCGGGAACACCGAGCCATCGCCTAGCGGCCAGGCGTTGTCGCGCGTCTCGCCGTCGACGACCACGAAGGTCAGGGCTTTCTTGAGGGTCGGGTTCTGGTGTCCGTCGTCCATCACGATGACCCTGGCGCCGGCCTTGGCGGCGGCCTGGGCGCCGGCCACGCGGTCGCGGGCGATCCAGATCGGCGCCTCGCCGGCCAGCATCAGCGGCTCGTCCCCCACCTCGCCGGCGCTGTGGTGGCGCGGATCGACCCGCAGCGGGCCTTGCTCGGAGCCGCCATAGCCACGCGACAGGCCATGCGCGTCCGGCAGCCGGCGCAGCAGTTCGCGAACCACCGGGGTTTTGCCGGTGCCGCCGACCGTGAGGTTGCCGACGCAGATCACCAGGGCGCCCGGATCGACCGGGACCGTGCGGGCGATGCGGCGCGCGGTGACCGCCGCCCAGATCCAGGAGACCGGCTTCAGCAGGAGGCGGGTGACGGGGGCCGGCGCGCCTTCGCGCACGTACCACCAGCGGGGCGTGGAGAGTTTCATGCGGGCAGCAGCGGCTGCAGCAGGGCCAGGGCCTCGTCCAGCGCCGCGCCCTGGCGCTCGGCATAGGTCAGGGCCGCCTCGCCGATCCGGCGGGCGATCAGTGGCTGGGTGAGCAGACCGCGCAGATCGCGGGTCAGGATCGCGGCGTCCGGCGTCTCGATCGCGGCGACCTCGATGAACATCTGGGCGTAGATCGACGCGGCGTTGAAGATATGCGGGCCGGTGACGATCGGCACGCCCAGCCGGGCCGGTTCCAGCGGGTTATGCCCGCCGATCTCGGGCACGAAGCTGCCGCCCATCACCGCGACGGTCGCGGCGCGGAAGAACAGGCCCATCTCGCCCAGGGTGTCGGCCACATAGGCCTGGGTGTCGGCGGTCAATGGCTCGCCGGCGCCGCGCCGGGCGGTCTTGAAGCCCTGGGCGGCCAGCAAGCTCGCCACCGCCTCGCCGCGCTCGGGGTGACGCGGGGCGACGACGAGCAGGGCGTCGACGCCGGTGGCGCGGAAGGCGCGCGCGATGATCTCTTCCTCGCCGGGATGGGTGCTGGCGGCCAGCACGACCTTGCGCTCGCCGATCGCGGCCTTGAGGCGGGCCAGTTCGGCGGGATCGCAGGGCAGGGGCTGGCCCACCATCTTCAGGTTCAGCAGCGGGCCGGTCCGGGCGCCAAGTCTCTCCAGGCGCGCCTGTGTTTGCGCTTCCTGCGGCAGGATGAGGTCGAAGGCCGACAGCAAGGCGCGCGCCGCGCCGGGCGCGCGGGTCCAGCCGTCGGCGCTGGCCTGGGTCATCCGGGCCGAGACCAGGGCCAGTTTCATGCCGTGCGCCTTGGCGGCCAGGATCAGGTTCGGCCACAGCTCGCTCTCGACCAGCACGCCGGCGTCGGGTCGCCAATGATCAAGGAAGCGGCGCACGGCGGCGGGGCCGTCGACCGGAGCATATTGATGGATTACGCCCGGCGGCAGGCGGGTGGCCAGCAGTTCGGCCGAGGTGCGGGTGCCGGAGGTGACCAGCAGGGTGCGGCCAGGAACGTTCAGGGCCTGGGCCAGGGGCAGCAGAGACAGGCTTTCGCCGACGCTGACCCCATGCAGCCAGACCAGCGGGCCTGGCGGCCGCGCCACGCTGGCGTGGCCCAGGCGCTCGCCCACCCGCGCGGGATCCTCCTTGCCGCGGGCCGCGCGGCGGGCAAGCAGCCCTGGGGCCAGGGGTTCGAGAAGGCCGGTCGCGGCGGCATAGAGCGCGAGAGAGAGGGGGCGCAAGATAGGGCTCAGATCGCGTGAGCGTTGGCGAGGCGGCACTCGGCCTCGCCGACCTCGATCTGCAGGGTGGCGTGGTCGATCGAGAATTTCGACGCCAGTTCCTCGCAGGCGGCGTGCAGGAAGGCGTCGCCGTCGTCGTTCGACGGCCGGGTGAGGTGGGCGGTGAGCGCGGTCTCGGTGGTGCTCATGGCCCAGATGTGCAGGTCGTGGACCTCGGTCACGCCGGGCTGGGCCAGCAGCCAGGCGCGCACGGCCTCGACGTCCATGCCCTTGGGCGCGGCGTCGAGCACCAGATCGACCGAGTCGCGCAGCAGGCCCCAAGTCCCGATGACGATGACGGCGGCGATCAACAGGCTCAGCGCCGGGTCGATCCAGTAGAGGCTGGTCAAGGCGATCACCCCGGCCCCGATCATCACGGCCAGCGAGACGGCGGCGTCGGCGGCCATGTGCAGGAAGGCGCCGCGAATGTTCAGGTCTTCGTGGCCCTTCATGAACATCAGGGCGGTGGCGGTGTTGATGACCACGCCGATGGCGGCGACGATGATCACCGGCGCGGTGGCGATGGACGCAGGCTCGCTGAAGCGGTGGATGGCCTCGGAGACGATCATTCCCACCGCGACCAGCAGCAGCACGGCGTTGGCCAGCGAGGCGAGGATGGTGGCCTTGCGCAGGCCATAGGTGCGCCGTGAGGTCGGCGCCGACTTCGCCAGCACCGTCGCGCCCCAGGCCAGCAACAGGCTGAGCACGTCCGACAGGTTGTGGCCGGCGTCGGCGATCAGCGCCAGCGAGCCTGACCAAAGTCCGATCCCCGCCTCGATCAGCACGAAGGCGAAGTTCAGGGTTACGCCGATGGCGAAGGCGCGGCCGAAATCCTTGGGCGCATGGCTGTGACCGCCCGGCCCGTGGGCGTGCGCGCCATGATCGTGATCATGGCCGTGTCCGTGATGAAGATGTTCGCCTTGACCCATGATCCTATGTGTCACCGCCCGGCGGCGGGATCAACGTGGCCGACCAAGGCGTCGGCCTGCTGGTTGACGGCTGTAAGCTTTGCAGACAAGTCCTCGATAAGGCGCGCGATCATCTCGTCGTCGGCGTCGGACGGGACGTAGAACGGGCCGTCCCAGACGGTGGCCCCGCGTCCGAACGGCCAGCCGATCCTCACCTTGTCCCAGGTGTCCAGGATGCTGACCGGAGAGACCGACACCCCCATCAGGTAGATTGGCGCGCCAGTGCGCTTGGCGATCTGCAAGGCGCCCGGGGCGATCACTTCGTTCGGGCCGCGAGGGCCGTCGGGCGTGACGATCAGCACGCCCCCCTCCTTCACCCAGGCGATGGCCTCGCGGATCGCGGCCAGGGCGGCGCGCGCCTTGGCCGAGTCGCCCTTCTTGGCCGAGGAGGTGCGGATGGCCGGAAAGCCGGCGCGGGCCAGGGCCTGGGCGACGAACTCGCCGTCCGACGAGGGCGAAACCATGCAGCGCAGTTTCGAGCGCCGCCACCAGATCTCCGCCAGCCCCAGGCAGATTGGAATGCGCCCGTGCCAGAACAGGGCGATCGCCGGGACCTCGGCGCCCAGCACGGGCTCCACGCAGGCGACGTTCTCGTGGCGCCAGCGACGGGCGCGGCGGGTGAGGGCCAGATAGGCCCACAACACCCAGCCGAGGACCGCCTGGACCCCGGGGTTTCTGAGCAGTTTCTTCAAGCGGCCGGCTCCGCCTCCAGGTCCTGGCTCTTGGCCAGGCGGGCGTAGAGGCCGCCCTTCTCGACGAGGGACTCGTGATCGCCAGTCTCTACGACGCGGCCTTTTTCGATCACATAGATCCGGTCGGCGCCGCGAACCGTCGACAGCCGGTGGGCGATCAGGATCGTGGTGCGGCCGGTCATCAGCCGCGACAGGGCGACCTGGACCTGGGCTTCGCTCTCGGTGTCGAGCGCGCTGGTGGCCTCGTCGAGCAGCAGGATCGGCGCGTCCTTCAGGAAGGCCCGCGCGATGGCGATCCGCTGGCGTTGACCGCCCGACAGCCGCGCGCCGGCCTCGCCGACCAGGGTGGCGTAGCCCTCGGGCAGGGCCTCGATGAACTCATGGGCGGCGGCGGCCTTGGCGGCCTCGATGATGTCGGCCTCGGAGGCGTCGGGCCGGCCATAGGCGATATTGGCGCGGATGGTTTCGTCGAACAGGAACGGCTCCTGGGTCACCAGGGCGATCTGGTGGCGCAGCGAGGCCAGGGTCACGTCACGCACGTCGATCCCGTCGATGGTCACCGCGCCGGTGGTGGCGTCGTAGAAGCGCGGGATCAGGTTCAGGATGGTGCTCTTGCCGCCGCCGGAGGGACCGACCAGGGCGACCGTCTCGCCGCGATGCACTTCGAAGGTGACGTCTTGCAGGGCGGGCGGGCCGTCCGCGCCGTAGGTGAAGCCGACATCTTCGAAGCGGATCGTGGCCTCGCCGCGCGGCAGCGGCTTGGCGCCGGGACGCTCGCGGATCTCAGGCTCGACGTCGAGGTCGGCGAACAGCCGCCGCGCGGCCGAGAAGCCCTCGGCCATCACCGTCTGCAGGTTGGCGAGCTGGCGCAGCGACTGCGAGGCCAGACCCAGGGCGGCGATGAAGGCGACGAACGCCCCGACGTTCATGCCCCCCGACTGCGAGCGCCAGCCGGCATAGGCGATGACGCCGGCGGTGATCAGGGTCATCAGGGTTTCGGTGGCCGGCGCCGCGCGGGCGCGGGCGTTGGCGCCCTTCACCAGGTGCTTCTGACGACGCTTCACCACCTCGGCGACGCGTTGTTCCTCATAGGCCTCGCGGTTCTCGATCTTGACCACCCGAACACCGTCAAGGCTCTCCATGATCGCGGTCGACAGCGCCGAAGTCTCGGCCATGGCGCCCTTGGTGGCCTTCACCGTGCGCTTGGAGAACCGGCGCATCACCCAGGTCGACAGCGGCGCGGCGATCACCAGGGTCAGGGACAGCATCGCGTCGTTGCCGACCATCACGACGATCGCGCCGATCACGGTCAGCAGGTGCTGGGTGTAGTTGATGACGCCCGAGGTCGCCGCCTCGCGGATCAGGCCGGCGTCGTAGAGCACCGAGGACACGAAGGAGCCCGAATGGCTGGCGCGCAGCCGCGCCAGGTCGGCGCGAACGAGTTTCCCGAACAGTTGCACCTGGACCTGGCCGACCACCTCGTTGCCGATGCGGTTGACCTGGGTCGCCTGGATCACCTGGGCCAGGCCCCGGGCGATCGCCAGACCCGCGATGGTCAGCGGCACGGCCAGCAAGGTGCCCGGCTTGTGATTGACCAGCAGGTCGTTGATCGCCGGCTCCAGGATCTGGATCAGGCTGGCGCTGAGATAGGCGACGCAGACGGCGGCGATCATCGCCACGGTCCAACCCTTCCAGCGCGGCTTCATATAGACGCGCGCGATCCGGCCGATCACGGCGCGGGTGGAGAGTTCTGCGGCGGGTTCGCTCATCTGTCTTGGCGTCGGCTGTCGGGGCCGGGAAGTCAAGACGACGTCTTGGCGGCCGATGGGGCGTGATCGACGCACCGCGCTTCCGCCCGGCGCGCGAAACGCATATCTAGGGCGCTTCACACAGGAAGCCGCCTTGGCCGATTTCGATCTATCCACGCCCAAGGGGCGCACCGCGACCTATCTGGATTATCTCTGGAAGGATCACGCCTACCTGCGCCTGGGCTTTTCCAACGCCCACTGGATCAGCGACGAGCTGGTGCGCACCAACCAGCCCTGGCCGCATCAACTGGCCGAGTGGAAGCAGCGCGGCATCAAGACGGTGATCAACCTGCGCGGCGGCTTTGACGCCAGCTTCCATGCGCTGGAGAAGGACGCCTGCGAGCGTCTGGGCCTGAAGATGGTCGACTTCACCATCACCTCGCGCGAGGTGCCGAGCCGGGCGCGGGTTCACGGGGCCAAGGAACTGTTCGAGACTATCGAATATCCGGCCCTGATGCACTGCAAGTCCGGCGCGGACCGGGCCGGCATCATGAGCGTGTTCTACATGCACTTCCGCAAAGGCCTGCCGATCCGCGAAGCCCTGGAGCAGCTCAGCCTGCGCTACCTGCATGTGAAGCAGGGCAAGACCGGGGTGCTGGACTACACCTTCGAGCGCTACCTCGCCGAGGGCGAACCCAAGGGGCAGAGCTTCCTGGAATGGGTCGACAGCGACGCCTACGACGAGGCGGCGATCAAGGCCGACTTCCGCGCCCAGATGTGGGGCCGGCTGCTGACCGAAGGTGTTCTGAAGCGGGAATAGGCGACGCCCCGCGACGGTGAGGCTCACCCCTCACCCGACCTCTCCCGAGGGAGAGGAGAAGAAACATTCCTCTCCCTCGGGAGAGGTTAGGTGAGGGGGCGACGCGCAGCGGCGCTGGCTCGCCGCGTCCCTCGTCGACATCAGTCCTGCTGCGGATCCTTGCCAGGATCGAGCAGCTTGTGGGCGTGGATGATGAAGTAGCGCATCAACGCATTGTCGACCGTGGCCTGGGCCTTCTGCCGCCAGACGGCGAGGGCTTCGCCGTGGCTGGCATAGGCGCCGACCAGGTCGATCTTGGATAGGTCGCGGAACTGGTTGTTCTCCAGATCCGCCAGTTCGCCGCCGATCACGAGATGAAGAAGCTGCTTCTCGGGCATGGTATTCCCCAAATTGTTCATTTCATTAGGGCAATATGCCGGACGCGCTCCAGGATCAATGGGGCGAGACGCGGCGCGGCGCATACTAGGCTCGGTTGCGCAGGTTTGAGGCCATTATACGAGAAAGGGCGACCCAGATGGTCGCCGACGAAGGCGCCGGCCTCCCGGGCGATCAGATCGGCGGCGGCCAGGTCCCAGTCGAACTTCGGAACCAGGGCCAGGGTGGCGTCGAAAACGCCTGAGGCGATCACGCACAGCCGGTAGGCGGTGGAGTTGCGGGCTTCGATGCGCATGTCCGGCCAGGGCGTCGGCCAGGCGGGATGGCTGAACATGCGGGCGTCGCCGACCATGCCGCAGCCCTCGACCACATTGCGTTGCGAGGCGTGGATCGGCGCGCCGTTCAGCCAGGCCCCGCCGCGGGCCGTCGCCGTATAGGTCTCGCCCAGGTCGGGCGCGAAGACCACGCCGGCCGCCGGTTGATCGTCCTGCACCACGGCGATGGAGACCGCCCACCAGGGCCGGTCCTTGATGAAGGCGCGGGTGCCGTCGATGGGATCGACCACGAACAGCCGCCGATGGTTGCGGCGGGACGGATTGTCGGCGGTTTCCTCCGACAGCCAGCCATAGTCCGGCCGCGCGGTGGTCAGGCGCTGCTTGATCAGCGCATCGGTCGCCAGGTCGGCGTTGGTGACCGGCGAGTCGCCTTCCTTGTACTGAACGTCGAGGCCGGCGCTTCGCAGCCGTTGCGCCAGCGCTCCGGCCTCGCGGGCCGCGTCGATGATCAGTTGAAGATCGGCGGCCCAGTCCTGCATCAGCGCCCGGCGATCGCCAGGCCGTCCACCAGCAGCGACGGCGAGTTCGCCGAGCCGCGTAACTCCAGGTCCGAGCCCGGAATGAGCCGGCCGTAGATGTCGATCAGGTTGCCGGCGACGGTGATCTCGGCGACCGGATAGGCCATCTCGCCGTTCTCGAACCAGAAGCCCGCGCAGCCTACCGACCAGTCGCCGGTGTTGCCGTTCAGCGAGGGGCCGAACATCGAGGTGATCAGCAGGCCCTGGCCGGCGTCGGCCATCAGTTCGGCCTGGCTGCGGGTTCCAGCCTCGAGCGTCAGGTTGGTGGTCGAGACGCCGGGCGCGCCGGCCAGGCCGCGCGAGGCGTGGCCCGTGGTCTCCAGGCCCAGTTGCTTGGCCGACGAGGCGTTCATGATCCAGGTGGTCAGCACGCCGTCCTCGATCAGCGACCAGGCGCGATTGGCCACGCCCTCGTCGTCGAAGGGCGAGGAGCCCAGGCCGCGGATCTTGTGCGGATTGTCGGTGATGTTCACGCCCTTGGCGAAGATTTGGCTGTGCAGCTTGTCCTTCAGGAACGAGGTGCCGCGCGCGATCGACGGGCCGGCGATGGCCCCGATCAGCGGGCTGATCAGCGACATGGCCGAGCGGTTCTCGAAGATCACCGCGGCGGTGGTGGAGTCGATCTTGCGCGCGCCCAGCCGGGCGGCGGCGCGGCGGCCGGCTTCCTGGCCGATGGCGTGAGCGTCGGGCAGGTCGGTGCGGTGGCGGCTGGAGCGGCCGTCATAGCCGCTTTCCATCGCCTCGCCGTCGCCGGCGACCACCGAGGCTCCGACCGAGAAGCCCGAGGCGCGATAGACGCCCGAGAAGCCGTCCGAGGTGACCAGCCGCCAATGGGTGGAGGAGTTCGAGGCCGAGCCGCCCTCGGAATTGGTGATGCGCGGCATGGCGCGGGCGGCGTCCTCGGCGACGCGGGCGATCTCTTCCAGCGCTTCGGGCGAAGGCTCGCTCGGATCATAGAGGTCGAGGTCGGCGAACGGGCCCTGGGCCAGCCGATCCTTGGGGGCGAGGCCGCCATAGGGATCTTCGGGCGCGAGCCTGGCCATCGCCACGGCGCGCTCGACCAGCTTGGCGCGGGCTTCGGCCGAGATATCGGAGCCGGAAACCGTCGCCTGGCGCTGGCCGACGAACACCCGGATGCCGAGATCGCGGCTTTCCTCGCGCTCGACTTCTTCCAGTTCGCCGAGGCGGACATTGATCCCAAGTGCGCGCCGCTCGGCGCCCACGGCTTCAGCGGCGTCGGCCCCGGCTTTCAGCGCGGCGGCGACGACATCGGCTAAGAGGCTCTCTTCCATGCTGGCCATATGGCGGGATGCGTGGCGCGCGGCAAGCGCGTTCCCTGTCTCCAGAACGCCCCCTACGGAGGCTAGGCGATAGCGTAGAACAGCAGCGCGACGCTGGCGAACACATAGGCGAGCCAGGTCAGCGTGATGCCGATGGCGCGGGCGAAGGACGCTCCGCCGCTGCGCGACAGGCCAAATCCGTGCAGCAGCCGGCCGGCGAACAGGAAGAAGCCGGTCAGGTGGATGGCCAGCGGCGGCGCCTCGACCAGCGCCAGCACCGCGATCCCGACCATGGCGGCGGGCACATACTCCGTGGCGTTGCCAAAGGCGCGGATCGCCTGGGCCAGTTCCGGCACCCCGCCGTCGCCCAGCGCCACCTTGTGGCGCTGACGCTGACGCACCACCAGCAGCGACAGCACCAGCAGCAGAATCAGATGCAGACCGACCCACAACGCCGCAGCGTGGCCGGATGTGACGGCGCCCATGTCAGATTGTCCTTCTATCGCCCCCGCGACGCCCGACAATTGGGCTTGGATTTACGCAAAGGGCAAGGGGGCGACGCCGCGAAGTCATGTGTTGGCTAGCGACCGGGCTTGGTCGCTGGCCCGCTGGCGAAGTGGTCGACGCCGCGTGATGCGGCCAGAGCGACCTGGCGCTGGCGTTCGGCGTAGCCCGTCCGTTGTTGGGCGTCCCGTTCACCATGGCAGGCTGGGCAGCTGACGCCCTCTTCAAAGAGCGGCGAGGCGCGCTCCTGCGGCGTGACAGGCATGCGGCAGGCGCGGCACAGCACGTGGCTTCCCGGTGCAAGACCCGGGCCGAGCGCCACGCGCTGGTCGAAGACGAAGCATTCGCCCTGCCACAGGCTGGTCGCCTCGCTCGCCGTCTCCAGGTATTTCAAGATGCCGCCGTCGAGGTGATAGACGGCGTCCAACCCTTCCGACTTCAGGAAGGCGGTGGCCTTTTCGCAGCGGATTCCACCGGTGCAGAACATGGCGACCTTCGGCGACGCGCGCCCATCCAGCAGGGCCTCGCGGTTGGCGCGGAACCAGTCTGGAAACTCCCGAAAACTCCGCGTGCCCGGGTTCACGGCGCCGGCGAAGGTGCCGATCCTGACTTCGTAGTCGTTGCGGGTGTCGATGAGGAGCGTGTCCGGCTCGCTGATCAGGGCGTTCCAGTCGTCGGCCGACAAATAGTGTCCGGCCTCCAGGGGATCGATGTGCGGCTGCCCCATGGTGACGATCTCGCGCTTGATGCGGACCTTCATCCGGTAGAACGGCATGACCGCCGCGCGGGAGATCTTTACCGACAGGTGCTCGCAGCCGGGCAGAGTGCGGATATAGGCCAGCGCCGCATCAATGCCCTCCGGCGTTCCGGCGATGGTGCCGTTGATCCCCTCCGGCGCCAGCAGCAGCGTGCCTTTGATCCCGTGGTCGGCGCAGACGACCGCCAGTCCGTCGCGCAGCCGTTCGCAGTCGCTGAACGGCGAGAACCGGTAGAGGGCGGCGACACATACAGGCAGGTGCTCGATCATCCTGTGACTGCGTTGTCAGGTTGGCGGTTCACGCCACCGGCTCGCCGCTGCCCGGCAGCCCCAGCCGCGCCCACTTCTCGGTCACGGCCTTCACCGTGGCCTCGTCCATGCCGAGCTTTTCGCCCCACTCGCGGTGGGTCTCGGGCGGCCACTTGTTGGTGGCGTCCAGGCCGATCTTCGAGCCCAGCCCGCTCTCGGGCGAGGCGAAGTCGAGATAGTCGATGGGGGTGCCCTCGACGAGGGTGATGTCGCGGGCCGGGTCCATGCGGGTCGACAGCGCCCACATGACGTCTTTCCAGTCGCGGGCGTTGATGTCGTCGTCCACGACGATCACCCACTTGGTGTACATGAACTGCCGCAGATAGCTCCAGACGCCCATCATCACGCGCTTGGCGTGGCCGGGATAGGCCTTCTTCATCGAGACTACGGCGATCCGGTAGGAGCAGCCCTCGGGCGGCAGCCAGAAGTCGGTGATCTCCGGGAACTGCTGGCGCAGCAGCGGAATGAACACCTCGTTCAGCGCCTCGCCCAGCACGCTCGGCTCATCGGGCGGGCGGCCGGTGAAGGTGGTCAGGTAGATCGGGTTCTTCCGCATGGTGATGGCGGAGACCTTGAAGACCGGGAACGGCTCGACCGAATTGTAATAGCCGGTGTGATCGCCGTAGGGCCCCTCGTCGGCGTACTCGTCCAGCATGACGTGGCCCTCGATGACGATCTCGGCCTCGGCCGGGACCAGCAGCGGCACGGTCTTGGCCTGGACCAGCTCGACCTTGGCGCCGCGCATCAGGCCGGCGAACTGGTATTCCGACAGCGTCTCGGGGACCGGCGTCACCGCCGCCAGGATGGTGCCGGGATCGGCGCCGATCACCACGGCGGCGGGCAGGGCGTCGGGCTTGCCCGCCGCTTTCCAGCGGCGGTGGTGCTGGGCGCCGCCGCGATGGGCCAGCCAGCGCATGATGGTGCGGTCCTTGCCCAGCACCTGCATGCGGTAGATGCCCAGATTGTAGTCGTCCTCGCGATCCTCCGACGGCCCCTTGGTCACCACCAGCGGCCAGGTGATCAGCGGCGCGGGTTCGCCCGGCCAGCAACCCTGGATCGGCAGCTTATTCAGGTCGATGTCGTCGCCGGTCCAGACGATTTCCTGGACGGGGGCCTTCTTCACCGTGGCCGGCCGCATCGACATCACCGTCTTGGCGAACGGCAGCATGTCCCAGGCGTCCTTCAGGCCGCGGGGCGGCTCGGGCGCGCGCAAGAAGGCCAGCAGTTCGCCGACCTCGCGCAGTTCGGCGGCCGTGGTGCGCTCCTGGCCGTTCAGGGTCACGCCCATGGCCACCCGCTTGACGGTCCCGAACAGATTGACCAGGCAGGGCATGTCCGAGCGCTGGCCGTCGGCGCGGATGACGTTCTCGAACAATACCGCCGGGCCGCCGTTCGCCAGCAGCCGACGCTGGATCTCGGTCATTTCAAGAGCCGTAGAGACGGGCTCGGTGACGCGCACCAGTTCGCCCGCCGCTTCCAGCTTGGCGATGAAATCCCTCAAGGACCGGTAGGCCATGCGATCTCCAATGGTCAGGGGCTTGGTCTAGGGCCGGGCCGGGCTGGTGTCACCTGTGGGAGGTCTGTAAAATCGGCGCCATGAAGCGCATCGATCTCGACGACCTGCCGCCCAAGCTGGCGCAACTGCTCACCGGCCTGGAGGAGGGCGAGGAGGTGCTGCTGGTCCAAAACGGCGGCGTAGCCGGGCGGCTGGTGGGGGGAGCCCCGCCCAAACCGCAAGCGCCGGCCGAGGCGCCGACCAACGAAAAGGCCGCGGAGGTCTTCGAGAATTTCCGGGCCGCGATGGAAGACGACTTCTGATCACGGGCGGCGATCAGGAGACCCTCGCCGGGGCGAGGATCTCCGCAGAGTCCGGTTGGGCCGCGCCTTAGCGCCTAGTCTTCGTCCTCGAAGTCATCGTCGCCGCCCAGGACTTCGTTCAGGGCGTCGATGATGGCGTCCATTTGATCGGGCGTGACCGCCACTTTCAGGTCTCCGCCGCCTTCAGCGCCGACGGTCAGCAGGTAACCTTCTTCGGTTTCTTCGAACTCGAAACGTTCGAGGTTCTTGGGTTCGGCCATCTCGATCTCCTGTCCGCAGCAGGGAGAACCCCTGTCGGCGTGATTGGGTCCGTCAACCCTGGCGTGGTCTTGCGCCTTGACCGCGTTCCGGGGCGCGATCTTTCGCCTCCTGCGGTCCAGGAAGCTTCGGCATGTCTTGGCCTCTAGCTGGGGACGGCGGGGCAGGGAACCCCGATCGTCTCCAAAACGCCTGGCGCGGCGTTTGGCCGGGTTTCATGGCGTCTCGCCCGGCTGACCGAGGTCGAATTCCTTGACCACCTTCTTCGGCGCGATCTTGCGCCAGCGGCGGGCGAGGAAATTGTGCAGCGAGCCAGGGTGCAGGGTGGCGATCCGCGCCAGGACGCTGGGATAGTCCTTGTAGTGGGGCGTGATGTGGAAGGTCGCCGGCTCGGCCTCCATCAGCATCTCGCGCTCGTCCTGGCTCACCTCCAGCAGGACCATGCTCTGGTCCTCGGCCCGCAGCCGGGTGAAGAACTTGTTGTTCACCTTGAACGAGGGCTGGCCGTAGGAGACGCCCTCCTCGGCGCCGGGAAAGGCCAGCACGATCTTGCGCATTTCCTCCGGGGTCATGGCGCGTCCCTCTGGGTTGGCGAGACCAGCTTCACCCCGTCGGCGCTGGCGTCAATCAGGATCGACAGGCGCTTGGCGCGGGTCTCGTGGGCCGAGGTTTCGAAGGATGTCGGCGCCATCAGTAGGCCAGGGCCACGCCGTCCTTGCGCATCTCGGTGGCGGCGGCGTAGCGGCCGGGCCAGCGCTCGATGGCCTGGTAACCGCCATAGCCGCCCGGATCGGCCGCCATTTTCCAGCCGATCTGGGCCAGGGCGGCGCGGGTCGCCTCCGGCACGCCGGTCTCGAGGTTCAGCACCCCGATCCCGTGCTGGGCCTCGCCGGTTGGTTCGGAGGATCCGCCATGGTGCCAGCGCGGGCTGTCGCCGGCCTCCTGCACGCCGAGGCCATAGTCGACCATGTTGGAGATGATCTGCGCCTGGCCCTGGGGCTGCATGTCGCCGCCCATCACCCCGAACGACAGCCAGGGCTCGGCACCCTTGGTGGCGAAGCCTGGAATGATGGTCTGGAACGGCCGCTTCCCCGGCGCATAAATATTGGCGTGGCCGTCGGTCAGGGCGAACAGCTCGCCGCGGTTCTGGAACATGAAGCCCAGGCCGTCAGGCGACAGGCCCGAGCCCATGCCGCGATAGTTCGACTGGATGATCGAGACCATCATCCCGCTGGAGTCGGCGGTGGTGAAATAGGTGGTGTCGCCCTGGCTCGGCGCCTGGCCCGGATGCACCGGCGTCAGGATTTTTGCCGGCGAGATCAGCTTGGCGCGCTGGCGGGCGTACTCCTTCGACAGCAGCCATTCGGTCGGGGTTTTGTGGAAATCCGGATCGGCGTAGAACTTGGCGCGGTCCTCGAAAGCCAGGCGCTTGGCCTCGACCCCGTGGTGGATCGCCGCCGCCGACTGGAAGCCCATCGATTTGAAGTCGAAGGTCTCCATGATGTTCAGCATCTGCAAGGTGGCCAGGCCCTGGCTGTTGGGCGACAGGCCCCAGACGTCGACGCCGCGATAGTTGACCTTGTGCGGCGGGTCCCAGCGGGCGCGATGGCTGGCCAGGTCGGCCTTGGTCATCCAGCCGCCGATGCGCTTGAAATAACGCTCGATGGTCTCGGCCACCTCGCCGCCATAGAAGCCCTCGCGGCCGTTCTGGGCGATCTGGCGATAGGTGCGGCCGAGCGCCGGGTTCTTGAACACCTCGCCTTCGCGCGGCGTGGCGCCGTCGACCGCCCAGACCTTTTTGAAGTTCTCGACCTCTTCGATCCCGGCGCCGGGCTTGGTGAAGTTCACCAGCGAGCGGCCGAGATAGTAGGCGACGTTCTGGCTGACCGGCGCGCCCAGCTCGGCATGGGCGATGGCCGGGGCGAACAGGTCCTTCCACGGCAGCTTGCCGTAGCGCTGGTGCAGGGTCCACCAGGCGTCGACTGCGCCGGGCACGCTGACCGAGATCGCGCCATAGGAGGGGATCAAGCCGTTCTTGGCGCGCCCGCGGACGGTCTCGAGGCTCAGGCCCCGAGGGCTGCGGCCCGAGCCGTTCAGCCCCTCGACCTTCTTGGTTTTCGGGTCCCACAGCATCACGAAGCAGTCGCCGCCGATGCCGCAGGCGATCGGTTCGACCAGGCCAAGGACCGCGTTGGCGGCGATGGCGGCGTCGACCGCGCTCCCGCCCAGCCGCAGCATGTCGAGCGCCGCCAGGCTGGCCAGCGGATGGGCGGTCGCGGCCGCGCCGCTGGTCCCCCAGGCGGCGCTGCGCGAGGCGAAGGTCGCTCCGTCGATCCGGTCGCCGCCGTGAACGTCGGGGCGATTGCGGTTGGGATTCTCCGCGCGGCTCTGGGCCAGGGCGCTGCTGGCCAGGGCGGCGGCGGGGAGGGCGGCGAGGAAGGTGCGGCGGCGCATGACGGCTCCGGAACAGTGTTCTGCAGCGGTACTATAGGGCCGCTTTTCGTCCAAGCATCGCAGGTTTGCATCGCTTCGCCCGGCTCAGCTATGGTGGCGTCAGGGGATAGAAATGCGAACAATCGACGCCTTGGCCGCCTCGGTGGGGCTGCTGGCTTGCCTCGCCCTGGGACGTATGCCGGGCTACCGGACCTCGCCCGACGACCTCGCGGCCGAGACCTGGTTCATCGAGCGCGATCTCATGGGCGTGTTCAGTAAGATGAGCGGCCCGTTCGAGGCCTGCTACGCCATGACCTTGCCGTTGCAACAGGCCGGCCTGCCGCCGCTGGCCGCCGACCGCGCCAAGCTCGCCTTCGCTGCGGCCTGCGATCCCTTCATCCTGTCGTCCGACTGACGATCAGCTTTCCGACCAGACCGCCATCTCGTTGCCTGACGGGACGCGGGAGTGGAAGCGGGCGCCTCAGGCCGGCAGAGTCCAGACGGCGGTCTTCTTGACCTCCCGGTCTTCCAGTTCGCGCGTGGTCTGCACCTGGTATTCGGCCAACTGCTCCAGGCCGACCCGCGGGAAATAGCTGCGGCCCGGATCGCCGATCAGCACCCGGGTCCCGCGCACATGGGCGGCGGCCAGCCAGTCCATGACCTTGGCGGCCAGCGGTTGCTCGTAGCAGATATCGCCGGCCAGGATCACGTCGGCGTCCGGCGGGGCTGCGTCCAGCAGGTCCTGGTCGGTGAAGTCGATGCGGACGGCGTTGACCTCGGCGTTCATGGCCAGGGCCGCGCCGCAGAACGGGTCGATATCGGCGGCCAGCACGTGGCCGGCGCCGGCCTTCATCGCCGCGACGGCGACGATGCCCGACCCCGAGGCGAAGTCGATCACCCGCTTGCCGGCGACCTCCTGCGGGTGGTCGAGGATGTAGCGCGCCAGGGCCTGGCCGCCGGCCCACGCGAAGGCCCAGAACGGCGGCGGCAGGCCGATCTCGGCCAGCGCCTCTTCGGTCAGTCGCCAGATCGGCGTGATTTCATCGGCCAGATGCAGGGAGAGCTCCGGCGTATGCGGCGGCGATTGGAGCCGGGTGTTTTCGAGGATGAAGGCGCGGCGGCCTTCCAAGGACTGAATAATCACGCGCCTCCCTAGCATGAAGGGGGCGGAACGGCAGGCCAACGTCGTCGAAGCGCTCTCAGATTGCGGCGAAATTTTGCCTCTAGGCGGGAACCTTGCCGACGTGTCAGGATTTCACCTTAAACGGGATGGAGGCAACATGACTGACCAGGGATTGCATGCGGCGGGCGGCGTGGGGATTTCCGCGCTGTTCGAAGGGGTCTCGTGGCAGGCGATCGTGCTGCGCGGGGTCGCGGGGATACTGTTCGGACTGTTCGCCGTCATGGTGCCGGTCGCCGCGGCGACGACGATCGTGTTCGTTTTCTCGATCTATCTGATGGCCGACGGCTTCCTGGCGATCGCCAGCGCCATAAAGGCCATCCGTCACAAGAATAGCTGGGGTCTGCTGGCCTTGGAGGGTGTGGTCGACATCGTCGCCAGCCTGGTGCTGTTCCTGATGCCGGGCCTGGCGCTGGTGACCTTCGTGATCATCATCGCGGTCTGGGCGCTGTTCGCCGGCGGCCTGAAGCTGATCACGGCCCTGCGCCGTGGTCCGGTCGAGGCGCGCGGCTGGCTGGCGCTGTCGGCCATCATCTCGCTGCTGTTCGGCGTGGTGCTGCTGGTTTCGCCCCTGGCGGGCGGGATCGTGCTCACCTGGTGGCTGGGGATCTACGGCCTGGTGTTCGGGGTCGCCCTGCTGATCCTGGGCTTCCAGGTCCGCTCGGCTCAGAAGAAGGCCGCCGTCGCGGCCTAAGGCGACGACCTGCAAGAGCGCCGCCGTGGTCATTGAACCGCGGCGGCGTTTTGCCGCCTGGAATCTATCCAGCCAGCAGGCTTACGAGCAGTTGGCGCAGTGGGTTCTGGGCGTCCGAGAGCAGCTTCACCGCCATCAGGCAGGACATCACCACGAGCAGCGGCCGGATGAGCTTGGCCCCAAAGCGGATCGCCAGGCGCGAGCCGACCTGGGCGCCGATGAAGGCCCCGGCCGCCATCGCCAGGCCTAGCGGCCAGATCACCGCGCCCTTGACGACGAACAGCGACAGAGCCCCCAGATTGCTGGCGGCGTTGGCCAGCTTGGTGTGGGCCGTCGCCCGCAGCGCGCCGTAGCCGAGCAGGGTGACGATCGCGACCATGTAGAAGGCCCCGGCCCCTGGGCCGAAGATGCCGTCATAGAACCCGATCACCGGTACGATCCCCACCGCGAACGCGATCAGCGGCAGCCTGGCCGGCGCGTCGTGGGCCTTGAGTCCGCGCGAAAAGCCGAAATAGAGCGCGATGACGATCAGCAGCAGCGGCACCAGGGCGGCCAGGACGCGCGGCGACAGCAGGCTGGCGCAGAGCGCGCCGGCCAGCCCGGAGATGGCGGCGGCGATCGCCACCGGCATGGCCGCGCGCCAGTCGATCAGGCCGCGCCGGGCGAAGGCGGTGGTCGACGAGATCGAACTGATCGCGCCCTGCAGCTTGTTGGTCGCCAGGGCCGCGACCGGATCCAAGCCCGCCAGCAGCAGGGCCGGAACCGTCAGCAGCCCGCCGCCGCCGGCGATGGCGTCGAAAGCCCCCGCGACGGCGGCCACGGCGAACAGGGTCACGAGCAGTTCAGGATCGAAGCTCATGGCTTTCCCGGTTGTCGCTACGGGGCGGCCGCGCGTGTGTGGATGGTGGTTGGCCGGCGAAGCTCTCTATCGGCTCACGCTGGGCGCCGGCCGCCCTGATAGGCCAGGTGCGGCGGCGGCGAAAGGCGCCGGATGGGCGATTGCATCTCCGTTCCAGGCGTGCACCTTGCCGCCATGCGCGAACCGAGCTTGGAATTGGACGGCTGGTGTCTCGACGACGCCGAGCAGCGGCGCGCCCGCGCACCCGACACCTTCGTCATTCCATCCAAGAAGCTGCGGTCGGGACTGGTGCGCGGCGCCCTGGCGCAACTGCTGTTCATGATCACCGTCGAAGACGGCGAGGAGCCGGAATGTGAGCGGCTGTGGGTCGTCGTCCGCCGCCGTTTTCCCGGCGGCTACCTCGGCGTGCTCGACAACGATCCGGCCTGCATCGAGAAGAACCACGAACTCTGGAGCGGCTCGGAGATCCCGTTCGAGCCCCGGCACGTCATCGACGCCAAACCGCCGACCCCCGCCAGCCTGACCCGCGCCGCCCGAACCCCGCGACGTCCGTGGGCGAGATGATCCTCAAGCTGCCGATGGGTTTCGTCATGATATTGCCGGACGGTGGCTTCCTTGAGTGTGAGGTTCATGCGTGACCGTTGGTCCAAAGGGTGTGGACCTCCGCGATGTCGATGCAGTGGCCATGGATGCGGGTCATGTTGATCTTGGCCCAGATCTCGTCGGAGAACATTAGGTGGCGCGGATCAAGCCGGGCTTGATACCTTTTCCACCGTGCCCGCTTCCGGGCCACGTCCAGCCGCGTGCAGACTTTTTTGAAGGTCACGCCCTCACGGGCGAAGAAGTCCCAGACCGCATGATAGCTCGCTGCGCCGCCGCGTGGGTCAATTCGGCCTGCAGTGTCCGAAAGGTCAGGTCCGGCGCCCCGGCGATCCGTCTCAGCAGCTAGTCTGCATCTTGAATTATGATCCGGACCAAACAGGCTTCTACACCAACGGATCTCCACGGCTAGCAGGCCTTCACCGCCTGTTCGATCATCGCGAAATAGTCGATGGTGAACTGCTTGGTGTCGGCCAGCGGGCTCGCCTTCAACCTTGCACGCATGTCACGACGCAGGTCCGCGATCCGGGCGTGGTCGGCGCTGAGCTTCAGCGCGATCTCGACATACTCATCGGTGCTTCGCGCCACGAGGTCGCCCAAGCCGACATTCATGAGCACCGAGTAGCTGAGACGTTCGAACACCGCGTCGCCAACCTTGGCCACCACCGGCACGCCCATCCACAGCGACTCGCAGGTCGTGGTGCCGCCGGTCTGAGGGAAGGTGTCGAGCGAGATGTCTATCTGGTTGTAGAACGGCAGGTGGCGACCGCGGACGTTCTCGAACACCACTCGCTCGGCTGCGACGCCCTCGGCGGCGAAGATTTTGCGGATGTTGGCACAGAAGGTCGGAGCGCCGCCTTCTGGACGGACGAACAGGAACCTCGAACCTGGCGTGCCGGCGACGATCTTCGCCCAGGCCCCTACGACTTCCTTGCCGTACTTGTAGGGATTGTTCGCGGTGCCGAAGGTGACGTAGCCGTTGCGGGTCACTGGGGCGACCGGATCGGCCTGCGGTTCCTCGCGGAAGGCTCGCTCGCCTAGCGCATACCAGCCCTTGGGCAGCTCGAGCGGCCTTTCGATCATCAAGCCGGGTTTCTCCGGCGTCATGTAGGGGTCGAGAATCAGGTAGTCGATTTCCTTCAGACCGGCGGAGTGTGGGTAGCCGACCCAGCTCGCCGACAGCGGCGCGGGCTTGAAGCCCATGACCGCCAGCTTGTTCATGTGGGTTGATCCGCCCAGTTCGATCAGCATGTCCAACTGGTCATCGGCGATCATCTGGGCCGCGCCGCGGTCGTCGATGTCCTTCACCCAGCGGAAGCCGTCCACCCACTGGGTGATCTGTTTCTGGGTCGCGTCCTCTTCGCCCTGGTAATACGAGTAGCAATAGATCTCAAAGCGGTTGCGGTCGTAGTGCTGGAACAGCGGCAGGGCGAAATAGGCCACCGGATGGGTGCGCAGATCCGACGACATGAAGCCCACGCGGATCTTGCCGTTCGGCGTACGCGGGTCGCGGCGCTCGATAGGCCGCCGCTTCACCGCCGCCTCGACCTTGCGGCCCCAGATCAGGTGCTGTTCGACCAACTCCCGGCGATCCTCCAGCGTCTTCACCCGGGCTAGGTGGGCGAACAGGGCGGTGTGCCGGCCGGCCTCGGCCCAGGTGCGGCCGACCTCGGAGAAGCTGCCCAGTTTTTCCATGTCGTCAAAGGCCGCGACGCGCACCATCAGTTCATAGGCGATCTTCAAGTTCGGCGCTGTCATCGGCATCTGGTCCACGATTCCGACCAGGATCTGATAGGCGCGTTCCAGGTTGGCGGCTTCGTCGCCATGACGCGAGCGGCCAAGGCTTTCGGCTAGGGACACCTGATAGCGAATTTCCTTGGGATCGAGCTCGATCGCCCTTTCGAACGCGGTGTTCGCCCGCGCGCGATCATAGTCGGTGATGTTGCTGCCCAACTGGAAGTGCAGCGACGCCTCGCTGGGGTGCTTTTCCAACTGGTCGAGCAGGAACTGCTCGGCGTCGCGGGTGGCGCCGGTGCGGCGGATGCCGACCGCCCGAGCCTCGACCAGACGCATGTCGGTCGGATTTGCGGCGATGGCGCGTTCCAGCACCGGCTGCGAGTCTTCCTGTGACTTGGCTTCGCTGATCACGCCGATCAGGTCGAGCCAGGCGTCGACCAGGGTCGGCTTCAGTTTCACCGCGAGGTTGAAGCGCATTTCGGCCTTGTCGAGCGCGCCGGCGAACCAGTAGGCGCGGCCCAGGCTGCGCTGAATATCGGCGTCATTCGGCGTGGCCCGCACCAGCTTGGTGAACACGTCCACCGCCGCCGGATTGCGCATGTCGTTGTAGACATTGCCCTTGTTGTTGAGCACCGAGCGGTTCTTGGGGTCGAGCTTGCCAGCCTTGTTCAGGGCCTCCAGCGACTCGCCAAGGCGACGGAGCCGGCGAAACGCCACCCCGCGCAGGTTCCAGAGATCGATGTCTTTCGGGAACCGCTCAACGGCCTTGCCGGTCCAATCGGCGGCCTTGTCATAGCGCTGGCGTCGGACAAGCAGGGTTGCGAAGTTGCGGTAGATGCCCACCGGAGCGGCGGGGTCACGTTCCAATTCCCCCTCGATCAGCTGAATTCCTGCGTCGGTGTCGCCAGCTTTTAGGGCGGCTTCGGCGGCGGCGAATCTTTCGATCGACATCAAGACATCCTGTCGCGCGCCAGATGCGGCTGGGCCGTGGTTCCACGCGCGTGGGGGTTTTAGGGGCGCGGGTTCGCGCCGGTCGGCGGCAATCTAGTGGCGCCTCGCCCTGGCGCCAACTATGGCGCGATTATCCGCCGCGGAAACGCTACTTGAGGCCGAGGATCACGCCTGAGAGGATCACGCAAACCGCGTTGGAGCCGACCACCGGCCAACTGTGGGTGAGGGCGCCGTAGGCGATCCACAGCGCAAAGCCCGTCACCGTCACCACATACATCCGCAGGCTGACGGACGAGGCGTCGCACTCGCGCCAGATCTTGGCGATCTGTGGGGTGAAACTGGTCATCGAGCAGAGGGCCGCGGCGGTGCCGACTAGGTCTGGCGTCGAGAGGTTTATGGGCCTTCAAACGGGCCCTGACGGCGCAGGTTGCGAGGGATGCGAAAAAGGGCGCTGGGCCTGAGCTCCGCGCCCTCTGTTCGCCGTGCGCCCGGGGGAGGCCTAGGCGGTATCGACATTCATCTCATCCAGATCATGGCTGCGGCGAGATGGATGAA
>JBEBYB010000013.1:0-50141 GCA_040391295.1 Phenylobacterium sp.
TGTGGAGCAGATCGCCCACCTCGGCGCGACCTACGGCTCGGTGGCCGCGGTCGTGATCTTCCTGATCTGGCTGTCGTGGAGCGTAAACGCCGTCTTCTTCGGCGGCGCCTTCGCGACCGAGATCGAGATCGTGCTGAACGAGCGGCGCACACTGCCGCTGCTGACCGATCGTCGCGAGAAACCTAAGCTGGTTTCGCGATCAGAAAACTGAGCACGCCATCATCTTCGTCGACATCTAGGATCTCGAATCCGGAGTTGGCGGCGAAGTGCGGGACGTCGATCCGGGCCAGCGGATCGTCGGCATAGAGCCGGATATGGGCGCCGGCCGGCGCGTGTTCCAGGGCGCGGCGCAGGCGCAGCGTCGGGACCGGGCAGCGATGTCCGCGCGCGTCCACGATGATCTCTGGCGAAGGCATGCCGGGGCCATACAGGCTCTCGGCGCTGAACCCAAGCGGCGCCTTCGCGTTCCCTTCACTGCACTTAGTAAGGGGGGCGTGCGTGAGCCAGACGTTCACAACCAACATTCCTGCGCGATTGGACCGGCTTCCGTGGAGCCGATTTCATTGGCTGATCGTCGCTGCGTTGGGGATCACCTGGATCCTCGACGGGCTGGAGGTGACCCTGGTCGGCTCGCTGTCGCCGGCGATCTCCCAGGGTCTTGGCCTGACCACGACGCAGATCGGCCTGACCGGCAGCGCCTATATCCTCGGCGCGGTGCTGGGCGCGCTGGTGTTCGGCCGGCTGACCGACACCTTCGGCCGCCGCCGGCTGTTCACCATCACGGTCGGGGTCTATCTGCTGGCCACCATCGCCACCGGCTTCGCCTGGGACTTCTGGTCCTTCATGCTGTTCCGGTTTCTGACCGGCGCGGGGATCGGCGGCGAATACGGGGCGGTGAACTCGGCGATCCAGGAGCTGATTCCCGCCCGTCGGCGCGGCTATACCGACCTCGTCATCAACGGCAGTTTCTGGATCGGGGCGGCGCTGGGCGCGGCCGGGTCCCTGGTGGTGTTGAACCCCGATGTCGTCGATCAGGCCTGGGGCTGGCGCCTGGCCTTCATCATCGGCGGCCTGCTGGCCCTGATCGTGATCTTCATCCGCCGCTATATCCCCGAGAGCCCGCGCTGGCTGATGACCCATGGCAAGCCGCAGGAGGCCCTGGCGATCATGGAGGCGATCGAGGCCGGGGTGGAGCGATCCACCGGCAAGCCGTTGTCGCCGGCCAGCGAACTGCCGACCCTGCGCCTGCGGCCCATGCGGGCCTCATGGTTCGACATCGCCAAGACGCTGGTCGTCCACCACCCCAAGCGCACCACGCTGGGGCTGGTGCTGATGGCGACCCAAGCCTTCTGCTACAACGCCATCTTCTTCACCTACGCCCTGATCCTGACCAAGTTCTACGACGTTCCGGGTTCGGCGATCGGCTGGTTCATCCTGCCGTTCGCGGCGGGCAACTTCATGGGCCCGCTGCTGCTGGGGCATTTCTTCGACTCGGTCGGACGCAAGCCGATGATCGCCCTGACCTACGGGCTGGCCGGCGTGCTGCTATGCCTGACCGGCTGGATGTTCTCCGAGGGGATGCTGACGGCGACGACGCAGACAGCGGCCTGGACGGTGATCTTCTTCTTCGCCTCGGCGGGGGCCAGCGCAGCCTATCTGACCGTCGGCGAGAGCTTTCCCCTGGAAATCCGTGCGGTGACGATCTCGCTGTTCTACGCTTTCGGAACCCTGCTCGGCGGGGTTGCAGGGCCGGCGCTGTTCGGCGCGTTGATCGACACCGGCGAGCGAAGCCAGATCCTCTGGGGCTACCTGCTGGGCGGAGGGCTGATGATCGTCGCGGCGATCGTCGAGTTGTTCCTGGGCGTCGCGGCCGAGCGCAAGTCCCTCGAGGACGTGTCACCGCCGCTCTCGCTGGTGCTGGATGACGCCCCCTAAGCGGGCCAGGCGGAAGGATGACTGCCGAGCGGCACGGTTGGGCGCGACCATCTCGCCGGCGTCGCCGAGAGGGAGACCGGCGGGCGAAGGTGCCGCACCGGGCCAAAACCGGAATCGGAATCGATCCGCCAGCCGTCGATCTCCTCGGGCGTCAGCGACCGGACATCGTCCAGCGCTTGGGCGGGCTTGATCCCCAGGCTGTGAAGCCACATGCCGGTCTGGGCCAGCGAGACCCGGACCATATAACTGCCGCCAAAGCGGGCGCGGCGATCAAGGGCGACCATGGTTCCGAAGGCGGCGAGGAAGCCTGTGGTGTAGTCGGTGACCGCGCCGGGCTGCAGCCGTGGCCCAGCGTCACCGCCGTGAAGGTCGGCCATGCCGGTGACCGTCTGGGCTAGCTGCTCCCAGCCTGGGCGCTGGCTCCAGGGGCCTTCATGCCCATAGGCGTTGATCGAGGTGTAGATGATGCCCGGGCGCAACCGGGCGAGATCAAGCGGGCCAAGGCCCATGCGTTCCAGCGCGCCTTGACGGTAGCCCTGGCTGAAGACGTCGCAATCGGCGATCAACGCCTTGAGTCGCGCAAGTTCCGCCGCTTCGGTCAGATCCAGCCAGGTCGACAGCTTGCCGTGGTTGACGTCGCTGATGAAGTACTCGGTCGCCGGCAGCTTTGGCGAGGCCACGTATAGAACGTCCGCGCCATGCTGGGCCAGGGTTCGGCCGCAGGTCGGGCCGGCCAGCACCCGGGTCAGGTCCAAGGTCCGAATGCCTGAAAGCGGTTGGTCGCCGTGGGCGGGCAGGGGCGTCGGCGGCCCTTCGGCGATCTTGATGACCTCGACGACCGGCCGCGAGGCGAGGATCTGGCCCTGTTCCGAGGTGTCCCATTCCTCGGCCGTGCGGGCCATGGCGCCGCAGACGCCCGCATCAACGATCGCTTTCTCCAGGTCGAGGGCGTTCCAGGTCAGGACGTTGGCGGCGACGGCGGCGTTGTCGGAGGGCGAGCCTATCAACTTGAGCAGCTTGGCGGTGCTGGCCGGGAAGCTCGGATGCAGGAACACCGCGCGGCCGTCCTTGGTCGGGAAGAAGCCCTGGGCGAGCGTCGGCTGGCCGCCGGCGCCAAGCTCCCCCGGAAGTCCCGGCGGCGCCCGCGACGCATCGGAGAATTTCTGGAACGCGAAACTGATGAGGGCCGCGCCCGCCTCGCGCGTGGAGACGGCGACATCCTGCGTCTGGCCTGTGCGCTGGGCCCAGAGGTCGGCGGCCATGGCGCCGGTGGCGGCGAGGGCGGCGGCCGACGCCGCTTCGGCTTGAAACCGTGTCTTTAGTCCGGGGGCGTCCTCGGTGATGGCGACGGAAGCTGTGGGCGTCTTGCCCGCAATCCGCATCAGTTGCGCGAACGCATCGGTCGCCGCCGTCATCATACCATCCCCCTGTTATTGCGCGGCACCATAGGGCTGGCGAGGGGCGGCGGGAAGCCGGCTGACGCCTTGGCTGCACTGGTCTAGAACCGACGCAGATCACGTGCGGGATGCTTCAATGACCATCATCACCACGATTGCGGAGCTTGAGGCCCTCTACGGGCAGGCGGGGGAGACCTCCACGGTCAAGGAGGCCGATTGGATCACCCCGCAGTATCGGGCGCTGATGGACGCCTCGCCCTTCGTGGCGCTGGCGACGGCCGGGCCGGAGGGGCTCGATTGCTCGCCGCGCGGGGATGCCGGCCAGGCGGTCAGGGTGGTCGACGACCGGACGGTGATGATGCCCGACCGACGCGGCAACAACCGCTGCGACTCGCTACGCAACATCGTCCGCGATCGGCGGGTGGCGCTGTTGTTCCTGATCCCGGGTTCGGGGACGACGCTGCGCCTCTATGGCACGGCTCACCTGTCAATTGACCCCGACCTGCTGGCGTCCTTCGCGGTAAAGGGCCAGGCGCCGCGGTCGGTGATCGTGATCGCCATCGAGCGGGTCTACTTCCAGTGCGCGCGGGCGATCGTGCGCTCGGAGCTCTGGAACCCTGAGCGGTACGTCGATCTGGCCGGCCTGCCGACGCCAGGCGATATCCTGGCGACCATGAGCGAGGCGCGCGTGGGCGGCTTGGCCTATGACGAAGAATGGCCCGAGCGCGCGGCCAAGACCATGTGGTGAGGCCTTAGCCCGCGAACACCTGCTCGGCGGTTTCCGCCGGCAGAACGCGAAAGGCGCCGGGCTCGAGATCGTCGGGCAGGATCAGGCTGCCGATCCGGTCGCGGTGCAGTTCGACGACGTGATTGCCGACCGCCGCGAACATCCGCCGGACCTGATGGTAACGGCCTTCCTCGATGATCAGCCGGGCCTTGGTGTCCGACGTCGGTTCGAGGATCGCCGGGAGCAGGGGCTTTTCCTCGCCCTCCAGCATCAGGGTTCCGGCCGCGAACACCGCGCCTTCTTCGCCGCTCAACGGTCGGTCGAGCGTGGCGATGTAGCTCTTGGGCACATGGCGCTTGGGCGAGATCACCCGGTGCAAGAAACCGCCGTCATCGGTGATCAGCAGCAAGCCCGAAGTGTCCTTGTCCAATCGTCCGACGCTGGAAAGCGCCGGGTCGCGAACCCGCCAGCGCGGCGGCAGCAGGTCGTAGATGCGGCGGCCGGCTTCCTTGTGCGAGCAGACCACGCCGACCGGCTTGTGCAGCATGACGACGACCGGGGGCGGGGGATCGACCGGATTGCCCATGATCAACATGCGCGAGGGCAGGTCGGCCCCGATGGCGATCCGCGCATTGGCGTCGGTGAGTTCGACGCCGTCGAGCGTGACCTCGCCGGCGGCGACCAGGCCGTGCATCTCCTTGCGGCTGCCGTAGCCGAGATTGGAGAGCAGACGGTCGATCCGCATGGTCGGAACCTTGCTCATCGGCGCGCCTCATAGACCTTGAAGCCGCCGGCGTCGGCCACGGGCTTCACCACCTTGAAGGCCTCGTTGAGAACCGCTTCGTAGGGGAGATGCCGATTGGCGGTCAGCCACAGTGTTCCGCCCTTACGCAGGGCGCTGGATGCGGCCCGGATGAAGGCTTGCCCGAGAGCGCGGTCCTCCGCGCCCCCGTCGTGGAACGGCGGGTTCATCACCACGAAGTCGAGATCGGCGAGCGGTTCGGCGACCTTGCGCACGTCGGCCCATTCGATGGAGATCCGAGCGTCCTCAATGTTGCGCCGCGCGCAGTCGACGGCTCGGCGATCAAGCTCAATGAGCCGAAGCCTGGTCACATCGGGCTGTTTGAGCACGGCGAGGGACAGCCAGCCGATTCCGCCGCCAAGATCGGCGCCCTGGCCCTTCAACTTGGGCAGATGCTTGATCAGCAACTCGCTGCCGGGATCGAGGCGTTCCCAATTAAATACGCCCGGCTGCGACCAGAGCCCGGAGGGCGAAAGGCGCGGCGCGCCCTCGGCGATGGCCTCCTCAAGTCCGGTCAGTACGGCGGGCCGTTCGACCTCACAGATGCGGTGATGGCGACGGGCGGTCTCGGCGACCTCGCAGCCGAAGCCCTCCAGGGTGCGCTTCAGGCGCAGGCCGCCCCGATCCTTGGGCGCGGCTGCGCTTAGCCTGCCGCCGGGCGCCAGGACCCGCAGGGCCTGGGCGACGACATGGCGCGCCTCCACGGCGCCGGGCGGGACCAGCAGCGTGATCTCATCTAGCGACGCATCAGCGATCTGGGCGATATCGTCGGAGCCAGGGATCAGCGGTGACAGCTGACGGGCGCCGCTTGGCGTCTCAAGGACGTCGGCGGGGGGAGTTCCATAGATGGCGGCAGGCAATGGGCAGGTCCGAAGCGGCGAATCTCAAGGCCTACATGTAGGCGATCAGGCGGCCCAGCGCCGCGATGATCGTTGAACACCGCGCCGAGCCCGTCGCAATCGGACATGCAAGTTGAGTTGGCGCTCCTGGTCCGAAGCCTAGGGTCCGGCCATGTCGAGCATTCATCCCACGGCGGTCATCGCGTCAGGGGCCTCCATCCATGAGAGTTGCGAGATCGGGCCTTATGCGGTGATCGGCGCCGGAGTCCGCCTTGGCCCTGGCAACGTCGTCGCTCCGCACGTGGTCATCGAGGGCGACACGCAGATCGGGGCCGGCAACCGCTTCATGGCGTCCTGTTCGATCGGCGCCAGCCCTCAGATCAGCGGCCGCAGCGGCGATGTCGGGCGACTGATGATCGGCGACGAGAACGTCTTCCGGGAGTTTGTGACGGTCCACGCCGGCGGCGAGGCGGTCACGGTCATCGGTTCGCGCAACCTCGTCATGGCGACCGCGCACGTGGCGCACGATTGCCGACTGGGCGACGATGTCGTGCTAGCGAACGGCGCGACCTTGGGCGGCCATGTCCAGATTGAGGACCTGGCCCAGGTCAGCGGGCTTTGCGCAGTCCACCAGCACGTGCGAATCGGGACCCTGGCCTTCGTGGCGGGCGGCTCCATCGTCACCCAGGACGTCGCCCCCTATTGCCTGGTGCAAGGCGACCGAGCCCGTCTGGTTTCGCTGAACCTTGTTGGCCTGAAGCGGGCGGGCCTGTCAGGAGGCGAGGTCGCGGCGCTCAAGTGCGCCTATCGCGAGCTGTTTCTGGGCCAAGCCCCGCTGGCCGAACGGATCGCCGCGGTCGAGGCCGGCGATGGCGACGCCCGGGTCAAGCGCCTCGCGGCCTTCCTGCGAAGCAGTACGCGTGGGGTCATCACCACGCCGCGTCGAAGCCTTGCATCTGCGGCCTAGCGCCCGATTGTCCACCTTCGGCTTGCCGTTTGTCGCCTGATAGGCGAAGGGACCACCATGGCTATTGGACGCAGGAGAGTAGATCGGGCGCAGCGCTTTCGAGCGCGCCGGATCTGGTGGGATCGGCACGGCGCGTTTATGCGTGGCGTGGTGACCGGGGCCGCCCTGTGCGCGCTGGTCATGTGGATCACGCAGGTTGCGAACACTTTCTAAGAGCTGGGGATAGGTCGCAGACCGCCCGTTTCACACCACAATCCTGTGGAACTGGTCGACGTTCGGTTGCGGAATCGCCGCCGATCACGGCAGGGACGTATGAGGGATTTTCGGAGCATGGCAGTGTCACCCCACAACGGTTCGCGGCCGGCGGTCACCCAATTGAAGCCTCGTATCGTCGTGTTCGGCGTCGGAGGCGCTGGGGTCAACGCCGTCAACAATATGATCGAATCGGGGCTGGAAGGCGTCGATTTCGTCGTCGCCAACACCGACGCGCAGCAGCTCTCGCTGGCGCTCGCCAGCCAGCGCATTCAACTCGGCATGCACGTGACGCAAGGCCTGGGCGCGGGGGCTAACCCCAACGCCGGCCTGAGCGCCGCTGAAGAGTCGATGAGCGACATCGTCCACTATCTGGACGGCGCCGACATGGTCTTCATCACCGCCGGCATGGGCGGCGGCACCGGCACCGGCGCGGCGCCCTTCGTGGCGCGATGCGCCCGCGAGCGCGGCATCCTCACGGTCGCCGTGGTCTCCAAGCCGTTCCGTTTCGAGGGCCGCCATCGGATGCGTCTGGCGGAAGCTGGCCTGCGCGAGCTGCAACAGTTCGTCGACACCTCGATTATCGTGCCGAACCAGAACCTGTTCCGCATCGCCACCGAGCAGACGACCTTCTCCGAGGCCTTCAATATGGCCGACCAGGTTCTGCACGCCGGCGTGCGCTCGATCACCGACCTGATGGTGCTGCCCGGCCTGATCAACCTCGATTTCGCCGACGTGCTCAGCGTCATGGGCGGGATGGGCAACGCCATGATGGGCACCGGCGAGGCGGTCGGCGAAGGCCGCGCCAGCGTCGCGGCTCACAACGCCATTCAGAACCCGCTACTGGACGAAACCTCGCTGGCCGGCGCCAAGGCCGTGCTGGTCAACGTCACCGGCGGCTCGGACATGACCCTGCTGGAGGTCGACGAGGCCGCCAACGTCATCGCCGACCAGGCCGATCCCGACGCCAACATCATCTTCGGCGCGGCGTTCGACGCTTCGCTCGAGGGTAAGCTGCGAGTTTCGGTCGTGGCGACCGGCATGACCTCGGGCAACACCGACGCGCCGATCGGCCCGATCCCGACCGCGCCGCAGCCGGAAGCTTCTGAGCCGACCGGTGATCAGGCGCCGGCGACCCGACGCTTCTGGTAGCTAGAAGCCGAAAGTCACGCCGAGCACCGGCCCGCCGAGCGCGGCGTCGTAATTGATCCGGTCGCCCGACCAATCGGCCGAATAATAGCGGTAGCCGAGCTCTGCGGTGATCGTCGGCGTGAAGCTGTAGGTCACGTAGCCGTGGAGCTCGTAGAGCGAGTCCGAGGACACGCCGAAGCCGCCATAGGTGGCCAGGCCCATCAGGCCGAAATGATCAGTGAGCCGGGTCTTGGCCCGGACGCCGATCACGGGGTCCCACATGTCCTCATCGACGCTGCGAGAAATCTGGCGGTTAGGCCCGGTCACGTCGACGTCGAGTTCCGCGCCCAGATAGTGAACGCCGGCCATGATATCGACGGACGATTTTTCGGTCTCATAGGCCCGGTAGTAGGCCGCCAGCAGAGCCTTGGTCCCGCTGACCTCGACCTCGCCGCTGAGGGCAGGCAAGGGACCTATGGTGATGTCCTTGTCGGCTTCGATACTGAAATAGGTGAGATCGCCGAGCACGCCGAACCGGCCATAGCGAATGTCGGCCGCCCCGGTGAAGGCGCCCGACAGGCCGACATCGTCAAAGTGCGCCCCGACCTCGGGTTCCGAATTTTCAACGATGGCGGCGATGTCGCCGCTCGGCAGGGCGAGCCAGATATAAGGCGTGATCTCAACCTGCCAATCGTCCTGAGCCTGCGCCAGGGGAGCGCAGATCAGTCCGCTCGCCAGGGCGAGGACAAATCCGGTGACGTGGCGCATGGGCGTTCCTCAGGTGGACGGCTTGACCATGAGGTCGATTGCGCTCGATTGCTGTCCGGGAAAGGCCCTAGGCCGGGCGCGCGAATGATCTACTCGACGGGCTTCATCAGATAGGCCTCTTCATCCAGTTCGCCTTCCCATTTGGCGACGGTCACGGCGACTGAGAGGTCGCTGGTGGCGTTCGTGATAGTGCGGGTCATGTCCAGCAGCCGGTCGAAGGGCAGGACGAAGCCGACAACCAGCGCGGTCTGTTCGGCGCTCAGCCCGATCACCTGCAGCACCGCAGCCAACATGAACAGCGAGGCCGAGGGCACCGGAGCCGTGCCCAGGGCGACAACAGTCGTGGTCAGGGCCAGCATCACGTATTGGGCGAAGGTCAGATCAACCCCGAACGCCTGGGCCGACAGCATGGCCAGCAAGGCGACATAGAGGGCGGTGCCGTCCATGCTCAAGGTCACGCCGAGCGGCAGGGCGGTTGAGGCGACGGTGTGGCTGACGCCCAGGTTCTTTTCCGCGACCCGCATCGCCACCGGCAGGGTCGCGGCGCTGGACGAGGTGGAGAATGCGATCGTCACCGCGTCGGTGATATCCCGGAAGAACGGAACGACGGGCAGCCGGGCGACCAGGCGGATCAACCCGCCGTGAATCAGCAGGGTCTGAATCGCACAACCGGCGATGAGGCCGGCGGCTAGTTTCAGCACATGGACGAAGGCGCCTGGTCCGGAGGTGCCCATCACCCAGGCCACCAGGGCGAAGACGCCGAAGGGGGCGACCTCCATGATGAAACGGACGATCTGCAACATGACGTCGGCGCCGGCCTGGAACAGGCGCGCGGCGATCTCGGCCTTCGGCGCGATGGTCAGGATTCCGAGGCCGACGAGAATGCCGAAGAAGATCACCGACTGGATTTCGCCGGCGGCCAACGAGGCGATCGGATTGGTGGGAATGATGCTGATCAAGTGCTCGCCCAGGCCGGGCGGGGCCTTGGCGATGATCTCCGGCGTGGCGTCCATGACGTCCATGCCCACCCCCGGCTGGAACAGCGTGCCGATGGTCAGGCCGACCGTGACGGCGATCACGGTAAGCGTCAGGTAGAGCGCTAGGGTCTTCACCCCGATGGAGCCCAACCGCCGGGCATCGCTCATGCCGGCGATCCCCGAGACGATGGAAAAGAACACCAGCGGGGCGACGACCATCCGGATCAGGCGGATGAAGACATCGCCCATCCATTTGATCTGGGCGGCCACCTCGCCCAGCGCCAAACCGACGACGGTGCCGAGCGCCAAGGCCGCCAGGATCCGTTTCCACAGGACGATGTCGAACCAGTAGCGGCGAAGCAGGCCGGGGGCGTCGGCGGGCTCGGGTACGGGGTCGGTGGCCATGGAAGTATCCTAAGCTACGCCGATATCCGGGGAGACGGATCACGACGATAGTCGGCTGGCTGGCCCCGGCGCCAGGCCTTGCTGTCCGGCTCGGGAACCTTTCGTGATCTCTGTCATCCAATTGAGTGAAGAAGGGGCAGAGCCATGAGCGCACGACCGCAGATCGACTACGAGACGCTCGATGATCTGGATCTCGTGACGCTGGTCGCTGCTAGGGATCCCCACGCCGTGCGGGTGGTCACCGGTCGCAATAACCAGCGCCTGTTTCGCACCGCCTGGAGCATCCTCAAGAACCGTAGCGAGGCGGAGGACGCGGTTCAGTCGGCTTACCTCAAGGCTTTCGCCGGCATCGCGGGTTTCAAGGGGGCCTCGACGCTCTCCACCTGGCTGACCCGCATCACCATCAACGAGGCCTTGGAGCGGCGCCGAGCGGGCGCCCGACGCGAGGCGCGGATCGACGGCGGCTCGGTCGTCGCCATGGAGGAGTACCGGGACAAGCTGATGCGTGGATCGAACAACGGCCAACCCGACGGGGCGCTGCTACGCACCCAGATCCGCCGCCTGCTGGAGGAGGCCATCGGTCGGCTGCCCGACGACTTCCGCCTGGTCTTCGTTCTGCGCGAGATCGAGGGGCTGAGCGTCGAGGAGGCGGCCGAGATACTTGGAGTCCCTCAACCGACCGTGAAGACGCGGCACCTGCGGGCTCGCCGGCGGCTTCAGCGCGAACTCGATCCTGAACTCAAGACCGCCCTCGAAGGAACCTTCCCCTTCGCCGGGGTGGATTGCGAGGCGCTGACCGAACGTGTCGTCACACAATTTTGCACGATCCAATCATCCATCGGAGACATCGGAAATGACTGAACAAAAGCGGCTCATCGATCGTCGTGCGGCCCTTACCGTCGGCGCCTCCACCCTATCCGCGGCGGGCGTTTTGGCGGTGTTGGGCGCCGCCACCCCGCGTAGTGCCTTCGCCGCCGGGGCGCCGGCCCAGGACGTGCAGTTCCTGAACGCCGCCATCGCCTTGGAGCACGAGGGGATCGCGGCCTACCAGATCGCGGCGGAAAGCGGCTTGCTGACCCCCGATGTACTGAAGATCGGGCTCACCTTCCAAGGTCACCACAAGCAACACCGCGATGATTTGGCTTCGGCGGTCCGCCGCCTGGGCGGCCAACCGGTGGCGGCCAAGGCGCTTGGGGCCTACGCCTCTGATCTCGGCGCGGCGTCGCTGAAGGACCAGACCGGAGTGCTGAAACTGGCGCTCAAGCTGGAGCGGGGGGCCGCCAACGCCTATCTCGGCCTGATCCCGTCGCTCGAACAGACCGACTTGCATGTCCTGGCCGCGCGGATGGCCGGGGACGAGGCCTTCCACGCCGCGACGTTGGGCAACGCGCTCGGCGAAGTCATCCCGCAAAAGGCGCCCATGTTCGGCTGAGCCGTCGCCAAGGATCGATCCATGACATCGCTTCGTCTCTCAACCGCCGTGCTCGGCGCGGTGTTCATGACCTGTCTGCTTGCGGCCCGGGAGGCCCAAGCCGCCCCAGCCCCAGCGGCGGCGGCGGCCGCGTCGCCCCCCGGTGATCCCCGCCGGGGGGCGAGCCTCTACGAAACCCGTTGCGGCGCCTGTCATTCGCTGGACGCCAACCGGATCGGGCCGAGCCATCGCGGAGTTGTCGGGCGCCGTGCTGGTACAGTTCCGGGCTTTGCCTATAGTTCGGCCCTAAAGGCTTCAGGCTTGGTCTGGACGCGGGCCAATCTCGACCGATGGCTGACGGCGCCGGCCGCCCTGGTGAAGGGGACGGCGATGGGCTTCCGGATGCCTGTCGCCCAGGATCGCGCCGACGTCATCGCCTATCTTTCCAGTCCGGCCGTCGCCGGCGTCAAGCGACCCGCGGCGGGTCGATAGACCGATATTCTTCCAGAACAGCGATCAGGAGTTGCGTGCGGCGATCGGATCGCCGATGCGATGCTGAGAGCCATGGCGAGCGTGGGGTGGATCCCGCTCGCGAATGGCCAGGCCAAGCCGTGATAGGCTTGGTTGGTTGTTGCAGCGCCGTCGCGGCGCAGGAAGGACGCCTATGACCTCGCCGAAGATCGAAACCCTGGCCATCCACGCCGGAGCCGCGCCTGATCCGACCACCAAGGCGCGGATCACGCCGATCTATCAGACCGCGTCCTATGTCTTCGACGACGCCGATCACGCCGCGGCGCTGTTCAATCTGGAGCAGGGCGGCAACATTTATACGCGGCTGATGAACCCGACGAGCAGCGTCCTGGAGGAGCGGGTCGCGGCCTTGGAGGGCGGCATGGCGGCCCTGGCCGTCGCCAGCGGTCACGCCGCGCAATTCATCGTCTTCCACACCCTGATGGAGCCGGGCTGCAACATCGTCGCCTCGCGCAAGCTCTATGGCGGTTCGATCAACCAGCTGAGCCAGGCCTTCAAGCGGATGGGCTGGGGCGTCACCTTCATCGACAGCGACGAGGCGTCTGACTTCGCCGCCGCCATCAACGACAAAACCCGCGCCGTGTTCGTGGAATCGATCGCCAATCCGGGCGGGGTGATCACCGACATGGCGGCGATCGCCGAGGTCGCTCATGCGGCCGGCGTGCCGTTCGTCGTCGATAACACCATGGCCAGCCCCTACCTCTGCCGGCCGTTCGATCACGGGGCGGATATCGTGGTTCACTCGCTGACCAAGTTCCTGGGCGGCCACGGCAACTCGCTGGGCGGCGTGATCGTCGACAGCGGGCGCTTCGATTGGAAGGCGGGCGGCAAGTACCCGTACCTGTCAGAGCCCAACCCCAGCTACCACGGCAAGGTGTTCACGGAGGCCTTTGGCCCGGTCGCCTTCATCGTGGCCTGCCGGGCATTAGGTCTGCGCGACCTCGGCCCGGCCCTGTCGCCGTTCAACGCCTTCATGATCCTGACCGGCATCGAGACCCTGCCGCTGCGGATGGAGCGGCACTGCCAGAACGCGATGGCCGTGGCGCAATGGCTGAAGAAGCATCCGAAGGTGGCCTGGGTTTCCTATGCCGGCCTGCCGGACGACCCCTATTACGCAAAGGCCCAGAAATACACGCCGCGGGGAGCGGGTTCGGTCTTCACCTTCGGGCTGAAGGACGGCTTCGACGCCGGCGTAAAGCTGGTCGGCGGAGTGAAGCTGTTCTCCCACCTGGCCAATCTGGGCGACACGCGGAGCCTGATCATCCACCCGGCCTCGACCACGCACCGCCAGTTGGAGGAAGCCGCTCAACGCGCGGCCGGAGCCGGCCCGGACGTGGTGCGGTTGTCGGTCGGGCTGGAGCATATCGACGACATCATCGGCGATCTGGAACAGGCCCTGACCCAGATCTAACCCGGACATCCCGGCGGGCCAGCGCTCGCCGGGAGTTTCGTCAGGCCGCGCCGAGGGCGGCCAGCATGCCCGCCTCGCCAGGATGGGCGGCGATCGCGACCCTGCAGCCGATCTCGATCAGCGGGCGGGCCGCGGCGGCGGAGATGCAGACGACGCGGCACGACGCGGGGGGCTGAGCGGCCACCAAGCTGGCGAGCCGGCGTCCGGCCCGTGGCGAATGGATCAGCACCGCGGCGATATCTCCCGATCTAAGCCGGCTGAGCTCGGGACCGCCTGGGGCGAGGTCTGTCGTGGTCGTCTCGTAGACCACGCAGCTCTCGGCCAGAATTCCAAGCGCCGCCAGCGCGGTATCGAGATCCCCGGCCGGTTCGCGCGGGCCGGGCCGCAGCAGCCGGCCGGCCAGGGTGTCCCGTCGCGCCGCGATCAGCGCGACGAGATCGTGCACGTCACCTGCCGCGGAGAGGACCGACGTGAAACCCGCATGGCGCGCCGCGTCGGCTGTGCCGTCCCCGACCGCGAAGACCGGGAAGGCGCGCTCATCGCGCAGGCGAGCGAAGGCGGCGACGCCGTTTGGACTGGTGAACGCCAGCGCGCCGACGCCGTCTAGCGGGACGGCGACGTCGAGCAACCTCACCTCAAGCAATGGACTGACTAGCGGCGTCCAGCCCAGCGCCCGCACGTGCGCGGCGCTCAGCGCGGCCCCGGGCAGGGTGCGCGTGACCCAGGCTGTCAGGCCTGGGACACCCATGGCTCGAACGGAGCCCTCAACCATTTCCAGATGCCGTCCCTTTGTGGCTTGGTGCGCTTGATCTTGCGACGTTTGACCTCTTCCAGCCGCAGGCTCAAGCCCAGTTCACCGGCCCGCATCAGCCGACGCGCGTCCAGGTCGGCGACGATCCGCGGATCATCCCACAGGGCGGACTGCAAGGCGACCTCGTCGGCCAGCCGCTCGGCGAACCGGCGGACCGCGGTGAAGGAATCGTCGTCCTCCTGTAGCAAGCGGGCTTCGATGGACGCCGCCACCGAGGAAGTGACCGCGTCAGCCGGTTGGTAGGGCGTCACCATCCGTCTCAGCTCGGCTCGGCTTTCCGGCGTCGGGCGAAGCTCGGCCGCAAAGAAGGTCGGCCAATTGGACAGGGCCGCACGACCCCAGGCGAGGTCGTCGGCCGCCACTTCGAGGGCGCGACTCTTCAGTTGGTCGCGTGCCGCCCCGGAATGCGACAGCTCGGCTGAACGCTCGCGAAGGCGTGCGACCACTCCCGCGCGGCCAGCCTGGGCGGCGAGGTCGTGGATCTCATTGTGGACCTCGATGATCGCAGCAGCGGCTGCGGAGGCGACGATAGAATCCGTGATCCCGATGGTCGGCGGCGTTGATGTCATGGCGCGGGGTCCTAGCGGCGATAGGCGGCCTGCGCGGGGGCGCCTTCCAGCAGTCCGGCCGCGCCCTTGGACCCCTTGGCGCGCAGGGCGCGAGCGGCCTCACTGACGGCGAAGGTGTTGGCCGGATGGGTTCCGGCGAAGGTCTGAACCAAGGTGGACAGGGCGGTTTCCAAGTCAGCGATACGAAGCTGCTGGTCGTGAAGGCTCAAGGACATGTCGTGTCTCCAATCGGGCGCGCGATCTCGAGACGCAGGAGCGTCGGCGCAGGGAGGCGATAGGTGTGGCGAGGGTCCCGCCAAGGCTGGCGGTCAGGCGAGCCGGCCCCGAGCTCGGCGGGGGGACGCCTAAGCTCGGGGTAGCTCACCTTCGACGCGCCGGCCTGAATGGCAGCGGCGGCCATCGGGAGGGGGGAGGGACCACATGACCCCTTGAAGATGGGCTGTCAGGCCGGGAAGTCAATCTCCGGCCAGGGAGGTCGGGGAAATACTGATAAGAAACCGAGATTTGACATGCGGCATGTCCTAGCCCATCTTTGATACATCATGAATTTGCGGACATCGAACAGCCCGCGCCGAAAGCAAATACACGGCGCCGCCAAACAGCCTTAACCCCGAGCTGCTTGCGATTAACGTCGTGTGGCTCGGGGAAGACTTAAATGTCCTCGTCATAAATTGCATGAAGGCTTGTCGCGGACTTGGTCCCGCAAGAATGAAACATGTCTTATCAAAAGAAACAACCTGCCCCGCCGGGGACGAGCAGGGCGGCCGCCGCTGCTCGGAGCTCCAGCTTGAGCACCGCTCCAATTCTAACGCGGCCCACCCTGCCGCGCGCCTATCCCGTCGACCTCCGACGGGGGCAGGGGGCTGCCTCGCGAGGTCGCTCATGACCGGTCCCGTCATGATCGCCCTGGTGATGGCGGCCCTCGCCGCCCTGGCCGGGATCGTTCGTTGGCTGACCTTCAGCCGCGCCGCCCATGCTGGACGCTTCGATGATCCCATCGGCGGGATCTTCGACATCTGGCTGGATCGCGGCACCCCGGCTTCTCGCCGCGACGCCTGACCTCCACGCTCACGACCAAAATTCCTGAAGGAGTTCTTCCATGACCAATACTTCCACGCCGCCCGTGTTCGTTTCGAACGACGACTTTCTCGCGCTCTCCAGCCTAGGGCAGAGCCTTGAGGGCGCGACCGCGCCTGGCCCCGCGCTCCTGGCTACCGAGATCAGCCGCCTGTCCGTGGTCGAAGATCCCAAGGCCGGGGCGCCGTTCGTCCGGATCGGCTCGCGGGTCACCTATAGCGACGGGCAACGCCGCCGCGTGCGAACCGCGCGCGTGGTCATGCCGGGCCAGGGCAGCATCCACGAGAGCAGTATTCCAGTCACCTCGCCGGTCGGCGCGGCCTTGCTGGGACTGGGCGTCAATGACGTGTTCAGCTGGTGGACCAACAGCGGAATGCGCAGCGTCCGCGTCCTGGACATCGGCGGTTGAGCGGCGCCGAGGTCAAGCCCAACCGCCAGTTCGCCGCGCTGCCGTTCACGATCGGCAGCGACGGCGATCCTCGGATCCTGTTGGTCACCTCGCGCGGAACCGGCCGTTGGGTCTTGCCGAAAGGCTGGCCCGCCGGCGGGGACGCTACCGACGCCGACACCGCGCGGCGGGAAGCCTTCGAGGAAGCCGGGATCCACGGCGAGATCGTCGGCAAGCAGGAGATTGGCGCCTATCGCTATGAGCAAACGAGAAAAGACGGCTCGGCGGTCAAGTGCCGGGTCGGGGTCTTCGCCCTGCGGGTTTCGGGCCTGGCCAAGACCTGGCCCGAGAAGGGGCAGCGAGTTCTGCGCTGGTGCGCTCCCAAGCAAGGCGCTCGGCTCGTTCGGGAGCCTGAACTAGCCGCACTATTGTCGAGCTTCAAACCGCCTGTCGCATTCTAACAACGACACGAGAATAGTTATGTTCACCCGCCCCCCCGTCTACGCGCTTGCCGACGACGTCCCCAAGTTGAAGGTCCTGATGGAGGCGCCTGCGACGGACGCCGTAGGTGCTGCCCTCTTGGCGGAGGAATTTGAGCGGCTCTGCGTTCTCTCTCACGGCGGTCCCGAGCCGTTCGCACGTCCGGGATCGTGGCTGACCTATCGCGACCTGCGCACGAAGGAGGAATATCGAATTCGCCTTTCAGGGCCGGGCGACCAGGATCAGGGCGCGGACGATGTCTCGATGCTCTCGCCGCTGGGCGCGGCGTTGATCGGCCTGACGGAAGACGCCGTCTTCCGCTGGTCGGAAGCCAATGGCCGGCTTCGGGCGGTGAGGGTCGTCTCGATCGAGGCGTGACCTGGCCCGGGCGGCGTCAGAGCAGCCAGGTCCGGATCAGCAGGCTGACCGCTCCGACGGTCAGGACGCCGCCGAGCCAGAGGCCGGCGAACCACAGCAGTCGGCGCCACAGAGATGTCGGGCGGGCCGTCATCCGTGATAGCCCTCCTGCCCGACCTTGCCGCGGAACACCCAGTAGGCGTAGCCGGTGTAGGTCAGGATGATCGGCACCAGGACGACCGCCCCCACCAGCATGAAGATCAGGCTCGAATCCGGCGCCGCCGCCTGCCAGATCGTCACGGCGCCCGGCACCACATAGGGGAACATGCTGATCCCCAGGCCGATGAAGCTGAGGCCGAACAGCCCCAGCGCCAGCAGGAACGGCCAGTGCTCGTGGCCGCGCCGCAGGCTGCGGAAGAACAACACGGTCCCGATCAGCACCAGCAGCGGCACCTGGGCCGTCAGCAGGACGTTGGGCCAGGCGAACCAGTTCTCGTAATAGGCCCCCTCCAGGAACGGCGTCACGGCGCTGACCACGCCGATCAGGGCGACGGTGCCCGCGCCCAGCCATCCGGCCATCCGGCGCACATGGGCCTGCGTGTCGCCCTCGGTCTTCATCACCAGCCAGGTCGCGCCGAGGAAGGCGTAGCCGACCACGAGGCTGACGCCGGTCAGGAGGCTGAACGGCGTCAGCCAATCCCACCAACCTCCGCCGTACTGGCGGCCGTCGACGGTGATGCCCTGAAGCAGCGCGCCCAGGGTGATCCCTTGCGCTAGGGTGCCGATGATCGAGCCTCCGGTGAAGGCGACGTCCCAGAAGGCCCGGTGATCGGGGTCGCGCCAGCGGAACTCGAACGCCACGCCGCGGAAGATCAGGGCCAGCAGCATGACGATGATCGGGGCGTAGAGCGCCGGCAGGATGATCGCATAGGCCAAGGGGAAGGCCGCCATCAGGCCCCCGCCGCCGAGCACCAGCCAGGTTTCGTTGCCGTCCCAGACGGGGGCCACGGAGTTCATGGCCGCGTCCCGCTCGGCGCCCGGCTTGAAGGTCGGGAACAGAATGCCGATCCCAAGGTCGAAGCCGTCCATCACCACATAGGCGAATACGGCGAAGGCGATGATGCAGGCCCAGATGGTCGGAAGATCCAGAGCAAGGCTCATGACGCGTCTCCCTCGGGGGCGTGGTGGATGCCGGGCGCGGGCGTGATGCCCGCCGTCCGCACCGGGTGATCAGGTCCTTCCTCCAGGCCAGGCTCACCAGGGTGGGGGGCGTGGCTCATCAATTTTAGGATGTACCCGGTGCCTGCGGAGAAGACGACGAAGTAGACAATGACGAAGGCGAGCAGGGAGGCGGCGACGGCGGGAGCGTCCAGCGGCGCGACGGAGTGCTCGGTCCGCAAAAGATTATAGACGGTGAAGGGTTGGCGTCCGACCTCGGTCGTCACCCAACCGGCCAGGACGGCGACGAAGCCGGCGGGACCCATGACCAGGGCGAAGCGGTGCAGCAGCGGCCAATCGTAAAGGCTGCGTCGGACCCTCGCCAGGACGCTGAATGCGCCGAGCGCCAGCATCAGCATGCCCAGCCCCACCATGATGCGGAAGGACCAGAAGACGATCGGCACCGAGGGCCAGTCCGCGCGCGGCACGGTGTCGAGACCAGCCAGCGGGGCGTTGAGGTCGTGCTTGAGGATCAGCGACGAGGCCTTCGGGATCGAAATCTGCGCGCGGACCTCGCCGACCTTCTGGTCGGGGATGCCGAACAGGATAAGCGGCGCACCGTCCGGGTGGCTCTCGAAGTGGCCTTCCATCGCCATCACCTTGGCGGGTTGGTGCTCCAGCGTGTTGAGGCCGTGCATGTCGCCCGCGAAGATCTGGATAGGCGCAGCGACGGCGACCAGGCCCATCGCCATGTTGAACATCACCCGCGCGCCGGGGTTGGTTTTGTCCTTCAGCAGGTGCCAGGCCCCGACCGCGCCGACCACCAGGGCCGTGGTCAGATAGGCGCCCAGCACTGTGTGGATCAGGCGATAGGGGAACGACGGATTGAAGATGATCGCCAGCCAGTCGGCCGGAGCGAACTGGCCGTCGGCGTTCATCGTGAAGCCCTGCGGCGTCTGCATCCAGCTATTGGCCGACAGGATCCAGAAGGCCGAGATGAAGGTCCCGAGCGCGACCGCCAGGGTCGCCATGAAGTGCAGTTTCGGCCCCACGCGGTTCATGCCGAACAGCATGACGCCCAGGAATCCGGCCTCAAGGAAGAAGGCGGTCATCACCTCGTAGGCCATCAGCGGCCCGATGATCGGTCCGGCCTTGTCGGAGAACACCGACCAGTTGGTGCCGAACTGGTAGGACATGGTGATGCCCGACACGACGCCCATCGCAAAGGCCAGGGCGAAGATCTTCAGCCAGTATTTGAAGAGGCTGAGATAGACCTCGTTCTTGGTGCGCAGCCAAAGCGCCTCCAGAACCGCGAGGTAGCTGGCCAGACCGATGGAGAAGGCTGGGAAAATGAAGTGGAATGAGACCGTGAAGGCGAACTGAGCCCGCGCCAGATTGAGTGCGCTGATGTCGTCGAACATCTCATTGCCCCTCGGTTCTTGGCCGTCGACGTAGCTTGCCCCCGGTGACAACCTTCAGGCGATCTTTCATTTCGAACACCTTCTGGACCTTGGAACCCACCTCCAACAGTTGAATCAGGGTTTCGGTTTCAAGCTTCTGGATATCTTCCGACCAGCGGGTGATCAGCTCGATCAGGCCGTGCATCTCGGCCATGCGTTCCTGGGCGTGACGCTCGCCCAGCGTGGCGGGGGTTTCAACGAGCGCTTGGCGCAGCATGGAGAGGGTGGGGTCAATCTCCCGCTTGCGCCGCTCCTCGGCCAGGATACGGACGATTTCCCAGATGTCGTCGGGGGTGGAGAAGTACTCGCGGCGGTCGCCAGGCTTGTGCTGCAGCTTCACCAGCCGCCAGGAGGTCAGCTCCTTCAGCCCCATGCTGACGTTCGAACGCGAGAAGCCGAGCTTCTCGGTGATGTCGTCGGCGTTCAGCGGCTCCTCGGCCAGGAACAGCAGGGCGTAAATCTGCCCGACCGTGCGACTGATCCCCCAACGGCTTCCCATCTCCCCGAAATGGAGGACGAACGATTGGGTGAGGGGCGGCAGATTCATTTTCTCGAACTTTCAGGAATTCCTGAAAATTAGAAACATAATGCCGCGAGGTCAACCGCCGCGATGACGCGGCGGCGCCCGCTCCATGACTGGAACCTACTCGGCGGCGATCGCCATCGTGGCGTGCTGGGGACCCCGGATCAGCTTGCCGGGCATTTCGCCGGTGGCTTCCCCGGCCTCGAAGGTCACCACCCCGCTGACGATGGTGGCGCTATAGCCTTGCGCTCGCTGGATCAGGCGCCGCCCCTGCGCCGGAAGATCGAAGGCCATTTCTGGGGCCATGATCTCCAGCCTGTCATAGTCGATAAGATTGAAGTCGGCCTTCATGCCAGGCGCGATGGTGCCACGGTCGTGCAGGCCGTAGAGCCGCGCGGTGTCGCGGGTCTGCATGGACACCACCTTCTCCAGCGACAAGCGCGGACCCCGGACGCGGTCGCGAGCCCAGTGGGTCAACATATAGGTCGGGAAGCTGGCGTCGCAGATCACGCCGCAATGTGCGCCGCCGTCCGAGAGGCTGAGCACCGTATTGGGGTGGTTCATCATCTGGTGGATGTGGTCGAAGTTGAACTCCGCATAGTTCAGCAGCGGCAGGTAGATGTAGCCGGCGCCGTCTTTTTCCATGAGCATGTCATAGACGATCTCGTCGGGCGCGCGGCCGGTGGCGACGGCCAGGGCGGCGATCGAGTCCTCGGCGCGCGGCTCGTAGTCCAGGCCGCCCTCGTGCTCCAGCCGGAACATGCGGTCGAAGCCTTGGGTCAGGATCATGCCGATGGCGCCCATCGGTTTCGAAGGTTCTGCAAGAATCCGGGCGCGCACCTCGGGATCACGCAGATGCACGATCCGCTCGGCGAAGGGCAGGAGGGCGAGCTTGCGATAGCTCTCGCGGCCGATGAACGGATGCACCGTGCTCTGCCAGCCGAGCACCATGCCGGTCGGCCGGCAGGCGATCTGGGCGGTGATCTGGGCGCCCTCGGCGCGGGCCTCCTCTGTCAGGGCCAGCATGCGCACCCAATTGTCGGCCTTGGTCGGCGACTGCAGCAGGCCATAGGTCACCGGGACGCCGGTCTCGGCCGACATCGCCTTCATCCATTGGAACTCGTCCTCGGCTGGGGCCATGTCGGACGCCATCTCGAAGACGCCGTAGCCGACCGCGCCCATGGCTCGGCCGATCCCCAGCAGTTCATCCTCGGCCGCGAAGGTCCCCGGCACCGGTTCGCCGTCCTTGGCCAGGTGCAGCATCGTGCGCGAGGTCGAGAAGCCGAGCGCGCCGGCGGCCACGCCCTCGCCGACGATACGGGACATCTCGGCGATGTCCTCTGCGGTCGCCGGCTCGTTGCGCGCGCCGCGCTCGCCCATCACATAGGCGCGGACCGCGCCATGCGGGACCTGGGTCGCCACATCGATGACCCGGGGCTGGCCGTCCAGGCTGTCGAGATATTCCGGGAAACTCTCCCAGTTCCAGGTGATGCCCTCGGACAAGGCCGCGCCGGGAATGTCCTCGACGCCTTCCATCAGTTCGATCAGCCACTCGTGGCGATCTGGCCTGACCGGCGCGAAGCCGACGCCGCAATTGCCCATGACCACGGTCGTGACCCCGTGCCAGCTCGATGGCGCCAGATAGGGATCCCAGGTCACTTGGCCGTCATAGTGCGTATGGATATCGACCCAGCCCGGCGTGACGATCAGGCCCGCAGCGTCGATTTCGCGCCGCCCGCGCCCGTCGATCTTGCCCACCGCCGTGATCTTGCCGCCATCCACGGCGATGTCGGCCGTGAAGGCCGCGGTCTCGGCGCCGTCGATGACGCGCCCATTACGGATCACCAGATCATGCATGCTTCCGCCCTCGGTCGAGGTCATCGCAAGCGTCATTCCGTCCGCGCCTGCGCACCCAACGCCGCCGACTATGACTCCATCCCGAATGTTCGAAAAGTGTGACGCGGCGGCAAGGCGGGCAACTCGGCGCAACTCGCCCGGCGAGCGCCGACACATATCGCGTCGCGCCATAAGGCGATGCGAGGATCCGGCTCGCGCCAAGCTCGAGCGTGTGAAGGCGGCGAAGCCGTGGCCAAGACGTCATCTCGCAGGATGTCACGGCGCCATGATGTCTGGCGGACGGGGTGGGATTCGAACCCACGGTAGGCTCTCACCTACGGCGGTTTTCAAGACCGCTGCCTTAAACCACTCGGCCACCCGTCCGGGGTGGGGGCTATAGCAGGCGCGGGGCAGGCGCTCCAAGCCACCAAACAGACTTAACGAAAAAGCCCTCGACGTTAACCCTGGCTCAAAGTTCTGCGGTCACGATCATCCCGACCTTCGGCGCTGGGGAGCGTAGACTAGAGGACTGCGGCCATGATCCGTAACCGTTCGCGCGCGAGCGCCCAGAGTCTGGCCGTTGTGCTTCTCGCCAGTGCCGCGCTCGCCGCCTGCGCCACGCCGCAACCGAAGTTCGCCGCGAAACACCCCATGGACGGCCCCACTCCGGGTCAAATGCCGACCGGCGCCGGCGGCAAGTACAAGGTCGGTGCTCCCTACCAAGTCGCCGGTGTCTGGTACTCGCCCAAGGATGAACCGGGCTACGACCAGCAGGGGCTGGCGACCTGGTATGGGGCCGAACATCACCTGAAGCCGACGGCGAACGGCGAGGTGTTCGACCGGTTCGCCCTGTCCGCCGCGCACACGACCCTGCCGCTGCCATCGATCGTCGAGGTGACCAACCTGCAGAATGGGAAGTCCATCCAGGTGCGGGTGAATGATCGCGGGCCGTTCCGTGACGGTGGCCTGATTGACGTTTCGCAAGCCGCCGCGCAGCAACTGGGCTTCGAGCAGCAGGGGCGCACCAATGTGCGCGTGCGCTATGTGGGCCCCGCGCCGCTGGGCGCGCCGGACCCCGGCCTGCGTCATGCGGGCTATACGCCGACCCCCTCGACCGATCAGATGCCGGACGGTCCGACGCCCTATGTCGGACTGAACCCAGCGCCGGGAACCGCACCGCTGCCGCCCGTGGTCGGCTCGGCTGCGTTGCCGCCGCTGGAGACCTCGACGCCGACCGCGCCGCCCGCCGCCGGGACCGGCCTGGCCTATCGCGTCCAGGCCGGCGCCTTCTCCGATCCGGCGAACGCGCAACGGGTGGTCAATCAACTTGGCGGCGGGGTGACCGCGACGGTCGAGCCGTTCCAGCGGGCCGATGGCGTGACATTGTACCGCGTCATGGTGCAGGGCACGCCCGATGAAGCCGAGGCCTGGGCTTTGCGCGATCGGGTCGCGGCCTCCGGGTTTGCAGAAGCGCGCGTCGTGCGCCCTGGACTGTAGGGCGTATAGCGGCTGGACAAACCCGGCGAACGGGCCATTTTGGCCGGCGTGACGCGCGGGCGGTTCATCACCTTTGAAGGCGGAGAAGGAGCTGGGAAATCGACCCAGGTCCGGCGTCTGGTCGCGCGCCTGCAAAACGAGGGCCTGGACGTCGTCTCGACTCGCGAGCCAGGCGGCTCTCCCGGCGCCGAGGCGATCCGCAACCTCGTCCTGAAGGGCGACGCCGACCGCTGGAGTCCGGTGACCGAGACGCTGCTCATGTACGGGGCGCGACGTGACCACATCGAGCGGACCATCCAGCCGGCCCTGACGCGCGGGGCCTGGGTGATCTGCGACCGGTTCGCTGATTCCACTCGCGCCTATCAAGGCGGGGCGGGCGGCGTGGAGCCGGCGTTGATCTCAGCGCTCGAGGCTCATGTCCTGGCCGACGTGCGCCCAGACCTCACCCTGGTGTTCGACCTGCCGGTCGAGGTCGGCCTGGCGCGGGCGGAGAGTTTCGCCAATGCCGCAGGCCACGCCGAGACCCGGTTCGAATCCAAAGGCTTGGCGTTCCATGAGCGCCTGCGCACGGCCTTCCTCGCCATCGCCAAGGCCGAACCCAACCGCTGCGCCTTGATCGACGCCTCGGGCACGATCGAAGAGGTCGAGGCCCAGGTCTGGGCCATGGTCAGCGATAGATTGGCGATCCATGGCTGAGCAGCCGACCCATCCGCGCGAGGTCTTCGACCTGAAAGGCCATGAGGCCGCCGAGATCGCCTTCGAGGAGGCCCGCAGCCGTGGGCGCCTGCACCATGCCTGGCTGCTGACCGGACCCGAGGGAGTCGGCAAGGCGACCTTCGCCTATCGCGCGGCCCGCCGGCTGCTGGGCGCGCCGCCGGAGCGGTCCTACGGCGTGCTGGGCGCCTCGCCCGGCCATCCGGTCAGCCGCCAGATCATCGCCCGTTCGCACCCTGACATCATGGTGCTGGAGCGGATCGGAGAGGATGGCAAGGTCCGCAAGGCTATCCCGGTCGACGAGGCGCGCAAGCTCTCGGACTTCTTCTCCAAGTCGCCGGCCAGTTCGCCTCACCGGGTGGCGATCATCGACGCCGCTGACGATCTGAACGTCAATTCGGCCAACGCGGTGTTGAAGACGTTGGAGGAACCGCCGGAGCGCGGCATCCTGCTTCTGATTTCTCACTCGCCGGGGCGTCTGCTGCCGACCATCCGTTCGCGGTGCCGCCGGCTGGCGTTCGGCGGCCTGGCGGAAAGCGACGTGACCAGCTTCGTGCAGTCGCGGACCTCGGCCAACGCCGAAGACTCGATCCGGTTGGCGCGGATGGCCAATGGCGCGCCGGGCCGGGCCCTGGCGCTGGCCTTGGCCGGCGCGGTGGCGGTCGACGACGCGGCCAAGGAGATCCTGATCGGCCTGCCGCAGGTCAACGAGGCGGCGGCGCTGGCCTTGACCGACAAGTTCCGGGGCGGGGAGGGCCAGGCCCAGTTCAACCTGCTGTTCGAAAGGCTGGCCGAACGGGTCCACAGCCATGTCACGCGGCTGGCCGGCGAGGGCTATGGCGACCTTGATCGCTGGGCGTCGGCGTGGGAGACGCTGCAACGCTTGCCGCGCGAGGTCGAGGCCGTCAACCTGGACCGGACGGACGCCTTCTTCACCGCGCTTTCCGAATTGCGCGCCGCCGCGCGCGCCTGAGTTTCTTTGTTCCATGCTGATCGACAGTCACGTCAACCTGCACGCGCACCAGTTCGACGAGGATCGGGACGAGGTGATCGCCCGCGCCCGCGCCGCCGGCATCGCCCTGATGGTCAATATCAGCGACAAGGTCTCGCACTTTAAAGTCGTGCGCGCCCTGGCCGACCATCCCGACATCTGGTGCACGGTCGGCACCCATCCGCATGAGGCCAAGGAGAATCCCGACCTCTCGACCGCGGAACTCGTGGCCTTGGCGGCCGACCCGCGGGTGGTCGGGATCGGCGAGACCGGCCTGGACTTCCACTACGACCTGAGCCCGCGCGACATCCAGGCCAAGGTCTTTCGGGCTCATATCGGCGCGGCGCGGGAGAGCGGCCTGCCGCTGGTGGTCCATACCCGCGAGGCTGACGCTTTGATGGGCGACATCCTCGAGGAGGAATACGCCCGCGGCCCGTTCAAGATGCTGATGCACTGCTACACCTCCGGCCCGGAACTGGCGGCGCGGGCCGCGGCGCTGGGCGCTTGGTTCTCGGTGTCCGGCATCGCCACCTTCAAGGCGGCGGAAGACGTGCGCGCCGCGGTGCGTGACATGCCGGCGGACCGCATCATCGTGGAGACGGACTGCCCCTATCTGGCGCCGATCCCGCATCGCGGTCGGCGTAACGAGCCGGCCTATCTGCCGGCCGTCCTGGCCAAGCTGGCCGAAGTACGCGGCTGGTCGGCGCAGGAGGCCGAGCAGAAGACCGAGGACGCCTTCTTCGCCCTGTTCGACAAGATCCCGCGGCCATGAGCGGGGTGCTGGAATTCACCATTCTGGGCTGCGGCTCGTCGGGCGGCGTGCCGCGCGCGGACGGCGATTGGGGGGCCTGCGATCCGGCCAATCCGAAGAACCGCCGCCGCCGCTGTTCGCTGCTGGTTCGCCGCAAGGGGGGCAGCGCCGAGTCCGAAACCACTTTGATTGTCGACACTTCGCCCGATCTCGTGTCGCAGACTTCGGACGCGGGGGCGAGGCGGATGGATGCTGTGCTGCTGACCCACGACCATGCCGATCAGACGCACGGGATCGATGACATCCGCGCCTTCGCCATTCGTCAGCGGGCGCGGATTAATTGCCACATGGACGAGTCGACGGCCGGGTCGATGCGGCGGCGTTTTGGCTACATTTTCGTGAGCGAGGGCGGGTATCCGGCGATTGGGGATACCAAGATCGTGCCGCCGCATGGGGCGCCTTGGTCGGTCGAGGGGCCGTCGGGCGTGATCCCGGTCACGACCTTCGATCAGGATCATGGCGGTGTTAGGTCTTTGGGATATCGCTTTGGAAATGTAGCGTATTCCAGCGATGTGGTCGGGTTGGACGAGGCGGCATTCGAGGCTCTGACCGGTCTGGATGTCTGGATCGTGGACGCCCTGCGCTGGAAACCGCATCCGACCCATGCCCATGTCGACCTGGCGCTGGAATGGATCGAACGGGTCAAGCCGCGCCGAGCGATCCTGACCAATATGCATATCGATCTCGACTTCGACGATCTGGCCGCGCGACTGCCGGCCGGGGTGGAGCCGGCCTTCGACGGGCTCCGGTTCGAACATCAACTGAGCGGCGATTTTTGATGAGTTCTTCGCCGCTTAAGCTTGGCTTCTTGGCGTCCCGTAACGGCTCCAGCATGCGCGCGATGATCGAGGCGATCAGCGCCGGGGAACTGGCCGCAGAGCCTCGGCTGGTGGTCAGCAACAACAAGAACGCCGGAGCCTTGGCGTTCGCGGCGGCGCGCGGCGTGCCGACTTTGGTCATCCCGACCCAGTCTGATCCGGACGCGGCCGACGCCCGTCTCTGCGCGGCGATGGAGGCGGCCGGCGTCGAACTGATCATCGCTTCGGGCTACCTGCGCCGGCTGGGCCCCAAGACGCTCGGCCGCTACCGGAACCGGGTGATCAACATCCATCCGGGCGCCCTGCCGGACTTCGGCGGGCAGGGCATGTACGGCCGCCGGGTCCATGAGGCGGTGATCGCTGCGGGCGTCAGCGAGAGCGGCGTCACCATCCATGCGGTGGACGATATCTATGATCACGGCCCCGTGATCGCGCGGCGCTCGGTTCCGCTGGCCCCCGGCGAAACCGCCGAGAGCCTGGAGGCCCGCGTCACGGCCCTGGAGCCAAGCTTCTTCGTCGAGACCCTGCGGCGTATCGCCGATGGCGACCTGACGCTGCCGGACTAACTGGCGCTCACCGGGCGTTGGGCGATGGCTTGGGCGACCTGGCCCGGCACCGGCAGGCGATTGCCCGCTGCGTTCGCCCGCTTGGCGCCCTTGGAGATCTCCTTGTGGAGGTCGGTCACGTAGGTGTTGAAATCGACCTGGATGGTGTGGCGCTTGGACCGATAATACTGGCCAAGGTGGGTGGCCTCGTCCTTGGCGATCACCTGCTCCATGTCGGCGCTCGGCGGCGGCAGGTAGAGGCCGGCCAGATAGGCGGCGGCCAGCTTGGCCTGCTGCTCGGCGAAATTGACCAGGGTCGGCAGCGGCTGGGCCAGGCCCATATAGAAGAGGTTCGGCACGCCGGGCTTCATCATCCGCTTGAACAGCGGCAGCCGGTGATCGCCGTCGGGGACCAGGGCCGGATCGTCGAAGAACGGGAAGCGCATGTCGTAGCCGGTGGCGAAGATGATCACGTCGACATCCTCGACCGTGCCGTCGGCGAACCGGACCTGATCGCCATCCAGCGCCTCGATCTGAGGCTTGAACTTGATGTCGCCGCAGCCGGCGCGGGTCAGGAACTCGCCGCTGACCGAGGGGTGGGCCTCCAGCGGTTCATGGTCGGGCTTGGGCAGGCCATAGTCCTCCATGGCGCCGATGGCCTTCTTGATGACCTTGCGGGCCATGGCCAGGCCGAGTTTCTTAGGCATCCAGGAGGGCATGGCCGATTTGTCGGCCGGTTTGCCGTTCATGTATTTCGGCAGCACCCAGACCCCGCGCCGAGCTGAGACCCACAGGTTCTTGGCGATGGGCCGCTGGGCGAGCTCGGAGGCGATGTCCATCGCCGAATTGCCCATGCCGACCACCACGATGTTCTTGCCGCGCATGTCGACCGGGTCGAAGGGGTCGCAATAGGCATGGCTGTGGAAGGCGGCGCCGTCGAACTCGCCGCTATAGTTCGGGATGCGCGGGCTCCAGTGGTGGCCGTTGCAGACGAACAGCACGTCGTAGAGGCGTGTTTCACCCGTCGAAAGGGTGACTTCCCACAGGCCGTCGGCGTTGCGCCGCGCCTTGTCGACCGCAGTCTTGAAAGTGATCGTCTCCCGCAGGCCGAAGTGGTCGACATAGTCTTTGAAATACTGATGAAGTTGGGCGTGGTGCGGGAAGTCCGGCCAGTCGGCGGGAACGGGCAAGTCCTCGAACGCCAGGCGCCACTTCGAGGTGTCGATATGCAGGCTCTCGTAGCAGGCCGACATCCCGTTGGGGTTCTTGTAGTACCAGTTGCCGCCGACCTCGTCGGAGCTCTCGAAGCAGTCGTAGGGGATGCCGAAATCCTTCAACCGCTTGGCGGTCGTGAATCCCGAGCATCCCGCCCCGATGATGCAGGCCTTGGGTAGACGCGTCTCGGCCACCAGGGCCTCCCAAACTTATCGTTGTTCAGAAAAGCCTATCAGCCCGCCGCACTCGGTCAAACCGACTAGGCGTTGTCCTGCCGCCCAGGGCGCAGATGATCGATGACCAGCACCAGCAGCAGGGAAGCGCCTGCCAGCGGGAAGAGGGCGCCCAAGGCCAGGGTGATCAGGGCGACGCTGCGTAGCTTCAACGGACTAAGCTCGCGCGGCGCGCCGAGTTCGCCCCTTGGTCGGCGTCGCCACCACATGATCGGGCCGGTAACCGACAGCATGACCACGCCGAAACAGGCGATCAGCATGACAATCTGATTGGCCCGGCCGAAGTAGTTGCCCATGTGCAACTGGACCCCGAGTTCCACGCCCTTGGCCGCCCAGCCGTAGTCGGCGAAGCCGACGTCATTCAGCACCTGGCCGGAATACTGGTCGAGGTGGATGGTCCGCTGTCCCTGGGGCCGGTCGGGATAGGTGTAGGCGGTGAACGCGCCCGCCGCGTCTGAAGGCAGAAACAGGCGATAGGCCCCGCTGACGCCTTGCCCCGCGAAGATGGCGACGGCCTGATCGACCCCGATGGAAGTCGAGCTTGCGTCCATGATCATGCCGGCGTGACCGCCATGATACTCGGCATGGGGATCGGAGGCCGGCATCGGGGCGTCTTCCAGTGTCCAGGGCGCTTGGCCGAGGGCCTGCTTGACGGTGGCGGTCGGCGTCGCCCCGTGCAGGCGGTGGCTGGTCGGATAGCCGATCCCCGCCGCGTCGGTTCCGCGCTTCAGCAGGCCGCCCCAGACATTGGCCCAGGGCAGGCCGGTGACGATCAGGAAGGCGATCAGCAGCGCCGTCCAGACGCCGGTCACAGCGTGCAGATCGCGCCAGAGGGTGCGCCCGGCCTCCTTCAGGCGCGGGATCAACACCCCAGCGAGCCGCAATCCGCCACGTGGCCACCAGAGATAGATCCCGGTGACGACCAGGATCAGCCCCCAGCAGGCGACCAGTTCGACAACGCCGTCCCCGAACTTGCCGAGCATCAGCGAGCCGTGGGCGACGTCGGCGAAGCCGACAAGGGTGTGGCTGTAGACATAGGACCCAAGCACCTTGGCCGTGCCTGGATCGACATAGACGCGAACCGGATCGCCGGTGGCGGGTGTCACAAAGACCTGGGCGCTGCGGCCTGGGGCCGGCATGTCGACGCGGGTCGCCGAACCGCCAGGATAGCCGGCGAGGGCGGTTGTGATCATCTGGCTGACCGGCCGCGCCTCCGCCTCAGCAACGAAGCGTTGCTGAGGGTGCAGGGCGTCGTTGATCTCGTCGTTGAAGAGGTAGATCGCGCCGGTCACCGCCAGGATCAGCATGAACGGCGCGACCAGCAGCCCGGCGTAGAAATGCCAGCGCCAGATGGTCTGGTAGATTTGGGGCCTCATGGTCAGAAGCTCCGCGTCAGGGTGACATCGAAGCTGCGCGGCGCGCCCAGATAGACCTGGGTCGCGCCATAGCCTGACCAGTCGGCGTAGAGCGTGTTGAAGAGGTTGCGGCCGCGCAGCGTCAGCCGGCCGAATGGCGCGCGCCAACTGACCTGGGCGTCGAGGGTGGTGTGCGCGGCGACCCGATAGGTGTTGGCGTTGCTGGTGTAGAAATCGCCGTCGTGACGGACGGTCGCCCCGAAGGTCAGCGGCGCCGCCTGCAGGCTGTAATAGGCGCTGAGGTCGAACATCTGCTCGGGCACGTTGGGCGGGCGATTGCCGGAGCGATCGACGCCGCCCGCCTCGATCAGGGTGTCGAAGCGGCTCTCCAGCAGGGCGGCGCCGGCGTCGATCCGCAGTTGATCGGTGAGCGCGGCCGACAGCGAGAGCTCGATCCCGCGAGATGATTGGCTGCCGCCCTGGATGGTCAGGGCCGGGTTAGCCGGATCGCGGGTCAGGATGTCGTCCTGGACGATGTGGTAGGCCGCCGCCGTCAGATCGACGCGGTCATTCCAGAAGCTGGTCTTGATCCCCACCTCGGCCGCCTCGCCAGCGCTCAAGTCGAACTTGGCGTTGGCGGCGCTCAAGAACAGGAAGCTGCTGACCGGCGTCACGGCATGGCTGAACTGCGCGTAGACCTGGGTCTTGGGCGCCAGGTCGTAGACCGTGCCGAGACGCCAGGAGACCGGATCGTAGTCCTGGCTGAACCGGGCGGTCGCGCCGGTGTTCAAGTCGAAGGTCTGGCGTTCAAGTTGGACGTGGTCGTAGCGGACGCCGCCCACCAGCAGCCACTTGGCGGTGAGGTTGAAGGCGTTCTCGGCGAAGATCGCCGCCACGGTGGCGTCGCTGACCCAGTCGACGCGATTGCCCGCGCCCGGGAAGTTCGCCGCCGTAACCTGCGGGAAGCGTCCACGTACCGGGTCAAAGCGATCGACCGGCGTGGTCATGCCGAAACGGCGCTGGGTGACGAAGTGGGTGTCGCTGTACTCCGCGCCGAGCGTGAAGCGGTTGCGGCGGCCGGCGAGCGGCCCGTCGAAGGCGGCGTAGGCGCGGCCCACCGAGTAGTCGTGATCGTGAGCGATCAGGGTGGCTCCGCGGTTGAGTAGCCCCGTGGCCGCGTCGAACGTCACGTCCTCGGAGTTTTTCCAGAGCCGGTCGGCGGCGTACCCCGCCAGGTCGCCGGACAGCGTCCAGTGGTCGGAGAGCCGATAGTCGGCGCGGGCGCGGAGCTGCCAGGCGGTCGAGCTCATCTCGCCGTCTTCGACATTGTAGTTCCGGCGGATCGTAGCCTTGTCGAGCGCCAGGCCCTGAGCGTTCCGGACCAGGCCCAAGGGGGCGCGGGCGACCGCCGCCGGGACCAGGGTCGAGCCGAAATAGGCGGTGGAATAGTCGTCGTGGCTGTAGTCGCCGGACAGGGTCAGGGTGAGGCGGTCGGTCGGCTTCAGGAGCAATGAGGCCGTCACGGCGCCGGTCAGCTGGTCGGTGTCGTCCACCCAGCCGGACGAGCGGCTGAAGCTGGCGTCGGCGCGCAGGGCGGTGCTGTCGCTGAGGGCCAAGTTGCCGCCTAGGCCGGCCCGCAGGGTGTCGAAGCTGCCCAGGCTGACCAGGCCTTCCCCGCTGGTTTCGCCGATGCGGGCGTGCTTGGGGACCAGGTTGATCGCGCCCGCCAGGGCTCCTTCGCCGTAGAGGACTGAGGCTGGGCCTTTCAGGATCTCGACGCGCTCGAAGTTGAAGGTGTCGACGTTGCGGATCGCGCTATTGGAGCCGGTCACCCGGACGCCGTCGAACAGATAGGCGATGGCCGTGCTGGTGAAGCCGCGCATCGAGGTGACGCCGACCGAGCCCGGCAGGGTTCCGCCATTGACGCCGGGCGCGGCGTTGAAGGCCTCGATCGAGGTTCGCAGGCCTTCGGCCTGCATCCGTTGCTGGGTGATGACGTCCAGGATCGCCGGGACTTCGCGGTTGGTGAGGCCAAGCCGGCTGGCGGCGGGGGCGGCCTGGTCCAGGGCCAGGGCGGCCCGGCGGCCGGTGACGATGAACGCGTCCAGGTTGGTGGCGACGTCGGCATGGGCGAGGGCGGGCGACAGCGCCGTCAGCGCCGTCGCGGTCAGGAGAAGCGATTTCATAAGCATGTGGTCCTGCGGCGGCCGGCGTGAACCCGGCGGTCGCGATGTCGATGATCTGGGCAAGGCGAACGCGCCGGGGCGCGGCGATCAGATCGACAGGGGAGGTCCACGGGCCGGCGGCGGCGGGGCGCAAAGCCCACGGCCAGGCGTCGCCTCGCAAGACGGCGCGGGCGCTATCGGATGGTAGGCGAGCGCGGGGGGGAGGAGGTGGCCGCTGCGCTCTGGAGGTCCGGCGCCAAGGCCGTGCCCCGCGAAGACGCAGGGGGCGTCGTGTTTCGAGGCTTCGCTGTCTTCATGGGAGCCGCCGGGATCGACGACGACGGCGCCCTGGGCGGTGCAGATGACGATCGCAAAGGGGAGCGAGTTGGTCGCCGGTCCGACCATATAGCCGGGCGGGACGACGACCTTGAGCGCGAGCGCCAGCAGCGCCAGCGTCAGGACGACGCCGCGCTGTCGCGCCCAGGTCATGAAACTCGCCCCCTTCGTCACCGCGTCAGCTCTGGGTCACGAGTTTCTTCAACTGAGCGATCACCCGCTCGTGCGGGGCGCCGTGGGCGATGGGCTCGACGAAGCGGCCCTTCCTGTCGAACAGGTAGACCGCCGAGGAATGGTCGACGGTGTAGTCGCCGCCGTCCAACGGGACCTTTCTGTAATAGACGCGGTAGGCCTTGGCGGCCTGGGCCACGGCCTGCGGCGTGCCGGTGAAGCCCTGGATCCGAGCGTCGAAGTTCGAAAGGTAGAGCTTCATCTGCTCGGGCGTGTCACGTTCGGGATCGACCGAGACCAGGACGACGTTGAGTTTATCGGCGTCGCGGCCGAGCGCGTTCAGAGCCGCGCTGAGTTCGGTGAGGGTGGTCGGGCAGACCTCCGGGCAGTAGGTGAAGCCGAAGAACACCGCCGTCGGTTTGCCGAGCAGAGTCTTCTCGGTGACCGGCCGCCCGGCCGTATCGACCAGTTGGAACGGCCCGCCGATATCGACCGTCGCGACGGTCGGGCTGGGGGCCTGTCGAAGCTGGGTGAAGGCGACGGCGCCGAACACCGCCAGCGCCAAGACAAAGCAGCCGATCAGGATGGGAAGGCGCGCTCTCATTGGCCGTGCGCCATGTTGTGATCCATGCCGTGGTCCATCCTGGCGGCGACGCGGATCGGAGCCTCGACGCTTTGGGCCGGGGCCTTGCCGAACTTGAAGGTCAGCGGCACCACGCCGCCCTCGGCCAGGGTCGCCTTGGGAGCGATGATCATCAGGTGCTCGGCGCCGGGCGAGAGCATGACGGCCTTGCCGGCCGGGAGATCGAGGCCGTCGAGCTTGCGCATCCGCATCACGCCGTCGGTCATGTCCATGCTGTGGACCTCGGCGCGGTCTGCGGCGGTCGTCTCCACCGCCACCAGCTTGTCGTCGGCGCTGGCGGTCAGGGTGACGTAGCAGCCGCCGGTCGGGGCGCCGGCGGGGGCGGCGCGGCACCAGGCGTCGGCGAGCGTGACACTGGGCGGCGTCTGGGGGGCGCGATCGCAGGCCGCAATAAGCGCGAGCGGAATAAGGGCGAAGAGAGCTTTCATGAGCGAGACTCCTGGCTGGAGGCGGCCGCCGAGGCGTGGCGGCATGGGTGTGTCGGGAAACAGGAAGCGCACGACCTTGCGCCGCTGGACAGCGACAGACGTGCAAAAGCGCGCTCAGCCGAACGGCCGGCGCGTCAGACCAGCAGGGTAGGTGGACCGCGTGCAGGTAACGGCGGCGCGGCCAGGCCTGCGCCCGGCGCCAGGTCGACGACCTGGGCGGCGGCCGGGGCGATATAGGCGACGAACTCGACGGCTCGGGCGTCCAGCAGATTGGGCGGCGGGGCGCCGGCGCCGTGGCCCGCGAAGGCGCAGGGGCTGTCGTGAGCGGCGCTTTTGCCGGGGTCTTGATCGTCGTGGGTCTGGGCCCCGAGATCGTTCGGCTGGATCGTGACCGCGCCCTGGGCGGTGCAGAGCACCAGGGTGAAGGGGAGCTCGTCGGCCGACGGCGGGGCGGTCATGAACCCGGCTGGGATCATCACCTTGATCGCGAGCGCCAGGGCGGCCAGCATCATGAAGATGCTGCGCGGCGTTCCTCTGCGCTGATCGAGAGCCCGGTTCACGGCGTTGCTTTAGGCCAGGCGCTGTCGATTGTGGAGCCTTTTCCGATTTGGCTTGCCGACCGTCGATCCAGGTGCGCGCGGCTTTCAGTTCGGCTGACGAGCCAGCCTTGCGGGCGGCTTGACCGCGTCATTTTATAATGACACGAATTATGCCAATAGATAATCGCGTGCAAACGCGGGCGTGGCGTTCGTTTCCAAGGGAGTGACGAGATGGCCGACGAGCTTCCCGAGCGCGACGCGTTCCAGGGCGTTATCGGACGCACGGTGCAGGAATCCCAGCCCTGGTGGCCGCCGTCGGCGATGCAGCCGGGCGCGCCGAACGTGGTGATGGTGGTGCTGGACGACAGCGGCTTTTCGCACTTCGGCTGCTACGGCTCGACCATCGAGACCCCGAACATCGACCGGCTGGCCGCCCAGGGCCTGAAATACACCGGTTTCCACACGACCTCGCTCTGCTCGCCGACCCGGGCCTGCCTGCTCACCGGCCGCAACCACCATGCGGTGGGCATGCGCGCGGTCTCGAACTTCGACACCGGCTATCCGAACATGCGCGGGGCCATTCCGAAGTCCGCCGCGACCTTGCCGGAGATCCTGCGCGAGAACGGCTACGCCACCTTCGCCGCCGGCAAGTGGCACCTGGCGCCGATGGCCGAATGCACGGCGGCCGGTCCGTTCGCCAATTGGCCGCTGCAGCGCGGCTTTGACCGCTATTACGGTTTCCTGCAGGGCGAGACCGACCAGTTCCACCCGGAGCTGACCTACGACAACCACCACATCGACCCGCCCTATACCCCGGAAGAGGGCTATCACCTCTCCGAGGACATCACCGATCAGGCCGGCGGCTTCATCCGCGACCTGACCTCGCTGGTGCCGGAGCGGCCGTTCTTCCTCTACCTGGCCTTCGGCGCGACCCATGCGCCGCACCAGGCGCCCCAGGCCTATCTCGACAAGTACAAGGGCCGCTTCGACGCCGGCTGGGACGTCGAGCGCGCCCGCTGGTTCGAGAAGCAAAAGGCCCTGGGCGTCGTCCCGGCCGACACCGAGCTGTCGCCGCGCAATCCGGGCGTGAAGGCCTGGGACGACCTCTCGACCAACGAGCAGAAGTTCGCCGCCCGGCTGCAGGAAGCCTTCGCCGCCATGCTCGATCACACCGATCACCAGATCGGCCGGCTGATCCAGCAGCTTCAGAACCTGGGCAAGTGGGAGAACACCCTGTTCGTGGTGCTGTCGGACAATGGCGCCAGCCAGGAGGGCGGGGCCGCCGGCGTGCTGGACGAGATGAAGTGGTTCAACGGGATTCCCGAGAACATCGACCACGCCGTCGAGCGCCTCGACGACATCGGCGGACCAAATAGCCACTCGAACATTCCGTGGGGCTGGGCCCAGGTCGGCAATACGCCGCTGCGCTGGTACAAGCAGAACACCCACGGCGGCGGCGTCCGCGATCCGCTGGTCATCCACTGGCCGGGCAAGATCGACGGGGCAGGGGAGACCCGCACGCAGTTCTGCCACGCCATCGACGTGACCCCGACCATCCTCGAGGCCCTCGGTCTGGCGGCGCCGAACATGGTCGGCGGCGTGCCGCAGACGCCGCTGCACGGGACCAGTTTCGCCCCGACCTTCCAGTCAGGCGAGACGAAGGTCGAACGCGGCCCGCAATATTTCGAGATGGGCGGCCATCGCGGCCTCTACATGGACGGCTGGAAGGCCGTCACCCGGCACACCTCAGGCGTTCCCTTCGACGACGACGCCTGGGAGCTCTATCACCTGGCTGACGACTTCTCCGAGACCCATGATCTGGCGGCGCAGGAACCCGAACGGTTGAAGGTCATGGTGGACCGCTGGTGGCGCGAGGCCGAGCAATACGGCGTGCTGCCGCTGGACGACCGCGGCGCCTTGGCGCTGTTCCGCTCGTCGATGCGGCCAGGCCTGCCTAGCTCACGCCGGCGGTTTGTCTATCGCCCGCCGATCACCCGCGTCGTCGCCGACGCCTGTCCGCCGGTGGCGCGTAGCTGGCGCACTCTCATCGAACTGGATCACCCGGCTCAGAACGGCGATGGCGCGCTGGTGTCTCGCGGGACGATCAACAGCGGCTATGTGATCTACATCTCCGAGGAGCGTTTGCACTTCGATTACAACGCCTTCCACGATCATACTCACCTTGTGGCGGCCAAGCCGTTGTCGCCGGGACCTCACAGCATCGAGCTGGTTGTGGAGCGCGACGAGGCCGGCGGCGCGGACTTGAGCCTCAGCGTCGATGGCGAGCAGGTCGCCGCCGGCAAGCTGCCCCGGATGCTGGCCATGCTGTCGAGCATCGGCATGGATCTGGGGCGCAGCCTGGCGCCGGTCTGTGACGGCTATGCCGCGCCGTTCGTCTATCCCGGCAAGATCGACACCGTCACCTTCGAGGTCGGCGGCGCGCCGACCGGCGGCGAAGTCCGCGCCCAGGCCCGGGCGGAGATGTCTCGGCAGTAGGGCCGTCGGCCGCTACGGAGGGAAGGGGCTCAACTCGTCCCTCCGGCCGGACGCCAGTCCTCACCCGGAATGGCGTTAACCATCCAGGGGATGCCGAACTTGTCGATCAGACTGCCGTAGCCGGGCGACCAGAAGGTCTCGGTGAAGGCCATGGCGATCGTCCCGCCGTCGGCCAGGGCGTCGAAAACCCGCTTGGCCTCGGGGACTTCCTCAGTATGGAAGGTGACGTCGAAGCCGTTCTTGGGCTTGTCGATATTCGGGGCGAACTCGGGCGGCATGTCGGCGCCCATCAGGGCCTGGTCGCCGACCTCCAGCCAACAGTGCATCAGCCAGTCCTTGTATTTGGGATCCATCGGCATATCGGCCGGGCCCTCGCCAAACGGAAAGGCGGCGGTAACCTTGCCGCCCAGAACGCGGGCGTAGAAGTCGAAGGCCTCGCGGCATTGGCCCTTGAAGCTCAGGCTGGTGACGATCTTCACGGCGTTTCTCCCTAATCCTGGACGTGGACGTCGGCGTGCAGGCGACCTGGCGCGCCCGGCAGGCCGACGACCAGGGTTCAACGGTCGGGCCGTCCTTGTGGTTCTCGCCCAGCCACCAGTTTGATCCGCCGACCGGTGGCCGAAGCGGGGTCAGAACCTGTAGTCCACGCCGACCCGCAGGAGGTTGGCGCGGGTGTCAGCCTCGGTCGTGAAAGCGGCGAAGCCGTTCGGGGTGACCCAGGTGTTCCTGACCTTGCCGAAATCGGTGTAGAGCCATTCGCCGCGCACCGACCAATTCTCGTTGAGCGCATAGGCGCCGCCGATCCCGGCCGTCCAACCGAACTTGGTGTCGCTCTCGCTGAAGTTGCCCGCGTTGGACGGAATACGGTTGTCGGCGAAGCTGGCCTCCACCGAGATCCTGGAGGCGGCCAGCCCTGCGGTGCCGTAGATCATATAGGGTCCGCTGGCGTAGCCGACACGCGGACGCAGGGTCCAGACCCAGTCGGTGCTGACCTCCTGCCCGACCGTGAGGGTGATCGGCGGGCTGATCGCCAGCGGCGATTGATAGGTCTTGGAGCGGCTCTGGCCGATATCCATCCAGCCGACGTCGGTTTCCAGGCCGAACACCCAGTTGCCCGATTGGAAGTTGTAACCGGCCTGCACGCCGCCGGTGAAGCCGGTCTTGTTGTCGTCGCTCGCCAGGTCGGCGTTGATCAGGTCGCGCTCGGCCGGCGGGATGATGACGACGCCGCCGCCTTGTTCGATCCGGCTATGGAGCGAGGTGTCGCCCCAGCTGGCGCCGGCGTTGGCGCCCACATAGAAGCCGGTCCAGTCGTAGTCCTGGGCCAGGGCCGAGGCGGGCGCCAGCAAACTGGCGCAGCCCGCCGTCGTAAGTATGAATTTGAGAGACATGGTACTCACCAATTTGGCGGGCGAGGGAGCGCCCGCGGTGTGCCACGCGAACAGTCGTAGACCGCCGCGGCGGTGATCTGCGGCCGCGCGAGATTTTCTCGTCGCCCGACGCGCTGCAATCGCGACCACCACCAACGCGAACTTCGCATCGCAGCGACGCCAGGCCCATATCGGGTTGATACCCCAAGAGGCTCTGAGGGAGTTTATTAATTTCTCAAACTGCACAGGTTCGGGCAGCGTTGCAGAGCTCAAAGCCCGTGGGAGACAGGCCTGCTCGCTCGCTAAGGCGCGACCAGCTGTTGCACTCCAAACAGAGGGGTACCGTTGCAATACCCCTTGGCAGTCGCCATAGCCGAAAGCAGCCCCGGTGAGGTCTGCTGTTGCACATTTCGTCGCAAGACGCCGATCGCATTCGTCCGCTCTGGGCTCTAAGCAGTCCATCGCGATGCCCGATTCCAGGCATTGAGCCCCGGGTCGGCGACAATGACCGGGTTGGTCCGCTAGTCGGCGACAGGTTCAGCGCAGGCCATCAAGGCGAAGTCCTGACTCCTAGCGGTACTTGGAGGGGGCCGCTTCGAGCGCCTTCGAAGGCGGTGTCGAGTCCGCAATCACACGAACGACGTCGCCACCTCGCCAAGGCCCTGGTCGAAGCGGCAGAGGATCTCGTCGCCGGCCTTGACCGGGAAAGCTCGGACGAAGGAACCCGTCAGGATCACGTCGCCGGGCTGGAAGCTGACGCCGAACTCGCCCAGCTTGTTGGCCAGCCAGGCGACCGCCGTCACCGGATTGCCCAGAACGGCCGAGGCCTCGCCCGCATGTTCGACGACGCCGTTGCGCAGGATCTCGCCCTTCACGCGGCGGATGTCGATGGCGTCCAGTCGGCGCGGGTTGGCGCCCAGCACGGCCGCTCCGCAGGCGGCGAGGTCGGCGACGGTGTCGATGATGTTCATGCCCGGCGCGCGGGAGACCCGGAAGTCGACGATCTCGATGGCCGGCACGACGAAATCGGTAGCCCGGATCACGTCCATCGGCAGGATGCCCGGGCCGGACAGGGCGTCCTTCATCACGAAGGCGATCTCCATCTCGACCATCGGGTCGAAGAAGCGCGCCATCGGCAGAGGCGTGGACTCCGGCAGGAACAGGTCGTCGGTCATGGCGCTGAAGTCAGGTTCGGTCGCGCCGGACATCTCTTGCATGGCCTTGGAGGTCAGGCCGACCTTGTAGCCCTTGATCCGTGCGCCGGCGGCGACGCGCTGGGCCACGAAGGCCTCCTGGATGCGGTAGGCATCCTCGACCTCGATGCCGGGATAGGCCTTTGACAGCAGGGGCAGGCCCTGGCGAGCCTGATAGGCCCCAATCAGGTCCTCGACGATCTTTGCGCGGGTGGTTTGATCAAGCATGGGTGTCTCCGGGACCGGCAGCGCGGCGAACGGTGTCGAGGTCGGCGCGGGCGGCCATGGTCAGGGCGTTGATGTCGGTCACGACCGAAACCATCTGGAAGCCCTGCTTCAGCCGGAGCGGCGCGACCTTCGCGTTGGACAGGACCGCCGTGGCGACGCCAGCGCGTTTGGCGGCGACGGTGATCCGGGCGATGGCCGCGTCGAACACCGGATTGCCGTCGTTGTCGCCCGGCGGCAGGCCGAGAGCGATCGACAGGTCGAAGGGTCCGACGAAGAGGGCATCGACACCCGGCGTGCCGGCGATCTCCTCGACCTCCTCCAGCGCCTGGGCGGTCTCGATCATCGGGATGACGGCCACCCTGGCGTTAGCGGTCGCGAAGTAGCCGGGGCCGTCCCGCAGGCCGACCCGGACGGGTCCGAAGCTGCGACTGCCGGCCGGCGGATAGAGGCAGGCGTCCACCGCGCGGCGGGCGTCCACCGCCGACTGGATCATCGGAATGACGACGCCCAGCGCCCCCGCGTCGAGCACCCGGCCGATGATGCCCGGATCATTCCACGGGACCCTGACGATCGGGACGGCGTTGCTCAGGTCGACGGCGCGGATCATCGACAGCGCCGTCTCGTAATCTATGCAGCCGTGCTGCATATCGATCAGCACCCAGTCGAAGCCGGCCTTGCCGAGCGCCTCGGCGGACATAGCGCCGGGCATCATGCACCAGGCGCCGAGGGTCGCTTCTCCGGCGGCCCAGCGGGTCTTGAGTGACAAGGCTGATTCTCCCCATGTTCACAGCCCGCTCGCGAACGGCGGTGCTTATGAAATGAGTGTCATCATAAATGACTATGGTCAATATGGATCGGATCGCCGGTGTGGAGGCTCAGTTCATCAGGCCGGGACGTTGATCGTGATCGCCAGGTGTTGGCGCAATCGGCTGTGGAATTGCACCGCCGTGGTCCGGCCGCCCAGACGACCGAGCAGGTCCAGATAGTAGTTGGCGAACAGGTTCTCGGCGATCATCAGGGGAGGGGCTTCCTGGTGACATTTTCCGGCCGAGCGTGCCTTGACCACTAGGTCGGCGAGGCCGGCGAAAATGACGTCGAGCAGCTCAGTGATGCCTGCTCCGCGCCCTATCACATGCGGGAACATCACTTCCTTGAGCAGGATGCGGGCGAGGTCGAGATCCTGCTCATGATAGGCCAGCATGGACGAGAAGACCTGCATCAGCTGGTCCAGAAGTGGCGCGGCCGCGTCGATGCTCGCGAACGCGGCCCGGGCGGTTTCCAGCATCTCGTCACTGAAAACCATGACCAGCAGGTCTTCCTTGGACCGCACGTAGAGAAACAGCGTTCCCGTGCCGATGTCGGCGGCTTCGGCGATCTGTTGCGTGGTCGTTTCGGCGAAGCCCTGGTCGCTGAACAGCTGGCGGGCGGCGCCGACGATCCTCGCCAGCTTCTCCTGCTTGTTGCGTTCCCGCCGGCCGACGCGCGGCGCGGCCACCCCCGGGGCGTCGCTCACGACGCTTTGCGCTTTCCGCTGTCCAGCCACCCTGTCTTCAACCTCCTACGTACGCTCATCAAACCAACCCTTTCGGGCTTGCCGGCCCAAAGTCAATCCAGCCGGCGTGATCAATTCGGGCACGTCCCGAGCGGGGTTGACGGCAGCGGACGCCCCTATAAACTGACTGTAGTCATAAATGAAGACCGTCAGTGTCTATCCGACCTGACGTGAAGATGCAGCCGCAGAGCTGCGCGTCAGGGAGGACGAAGAGTGGCGAACAACACAGCTACAGTTGCGGGCGTGGGCGTTTCGACCGACCACTGGATCGACGGGCGTCGCGTCTCCTCTTCCGAGCGGTTCGAGAACCTGTCGCCGGTCGATGGCTCACACCTGGCGGACATCGCATCGGGCGGCAAGGCCGAGGCCGACCAGGCGGTCGACGCGGCGCGCCGGGCCTTCCCGGCCTGGGCGGCCCTCGGACCGGAGGGTCGGCTTCCCTACCTCAAGCGGTTCGCCGAGGGCATCCGCGAGCGGGCGAAGGACCTTGCCGCAGTCGAGACCATGGACAACGGCTCGCTGCTGGCCGGCAACCTGCACCGGGTGATCCCCCGGGCCGCGCAGAACATCGAGTTCTTCGCCGACTGGGCGCTGACCCTGCAGGACCACGTCATCGACTCCCCCGACGTGGTCAACCACGTGCGCTACGACCCGTCCGGCGTCTCGGCGCTGATCACGCCGTGGAACGCCCCGTTGATGCTGACCACCTGGAAGGTCGGCCCCGCGCTGGCCGCCGGTAATACGGTGGTGGTCAAGCCGCCGGAGTGGGCCCCGATGACCTGCTCCCTGATGGCCGACATCGCCCATGCCGCCGGTATTCCCGCCGGTGTGCTGAACGTCCTGCAGGGCATCGGCGAGACCGCCGGCGACGCTCTGGTCAACCATGAAGACCTCGACCGCATCAGCTTCACCGGCTCCACGGGAACGGCCAAGTTGATCGGCCAGGCTGCCGCACGCTCGATCACGGCGATGAGCTCGGAACTGGGCGGTAAGTCGCCGTTTATCGTTTGCGCCGACGCGGATCTCGACGCCGCCGCCCAGACCGTCGCCGGCCAGTACATGAACGCCGGACAGGTCTGCCTGGCGGGCACGCGTGTGTTGGTGGAAAAGTCGATCGAACAGACCTTCCTCGCCAAGGTGCGCGACGCCGCCGGCCATATGGTCGTTGGCGATCCGCGCGACGCCGCCACCCGAGTCGGCCCGCTGATCACCCGTGAACACTTTGACCGTGTCGCGGGCTTTGTAGCGCGGGCGAAGGCGGATGGCGCTGAGGCGCTCTGGGGCGGCTCGCCGGCCAATTTCGGCGATCTCTACTTCCAGCCGACCCTGTTCGCTAACGTCGATCCGGCCTCCGAGATCGCCCAGCAGGAGGTCTTTGGCCCAGTCCTGACTTGGCAGACCTTCCAGTCCGACGACGAGGTCATCGCCGTGGCCAACGGCACAAAATACGGCTTGGCTGGGGTGCTGTTCACCCAGAACGAGGCCCGCGCCATGCGCATCGCCTCGCAGGTCGTCGCCGGCACGCTGTGGGTCAACTGCTTCTTCATCCGCGACCTGGCCGCGCCCTTCGGCGGCAGCCGCAATTCCGGCATCGGCCGCGAGGGCGGGACCTGGAGCTTCGATTTCTACAGCGACATCAAGAACATCTCGGTCCGCAAGGGCTCCTTCTCCGGAAAGGCGGCGTAACATGGCTGCAGTCACCGAGCTTGGATATCTGACGATCGGCGTCAGCGATCTCGCCGCCTGGAAGGGCTTCGCCGCCAATGTGCTGGGGCTGGAGGTCGTCGAAAGCGGCGCACCGGACCGTTGTTATCTGCGCATGGACTACTGGCACCACCGGATCACCCTGATCGAGGACGGCGCGGACGACCTGAAGGTGACCGGCCTGCGTGTCGCCGGCCCGGACGAGTTCCGCGAAATGGCGGCGCAACTTCGCGACGGCGGGGTCGCGGTGACCCTGCTCTCGGAAGCTGAGGCGGAGGCCCGCCGCGTCCTCGAGGTCATGTTGCTGCAGGACCCCAACGGCCACGCCGTCGAGATATTCCACGGCCCGCTGGTGCAGTTCGACAAGCCCTTCCATCCCGGGCGGCGGATGCACGGCCCGTTCAAGACCGGGGCGGGCGGCCTGGGCCACGTGATGCAGTCGACGAAGGCCAGCCTCGAGGACAACTACGCCTTCTATCGCCTGCTCGGGATGCGCGGCGGCATCCAATACAAGCTGGAGGTGCCCGGCGCGCCGGGACCGATCCCGCTGATGTTCATGCACTGCAACGACCGCCAGCACTCCCTGGCCTTCTCAGGGCCGGCCGATAAGCGGGTCAACCACATCATGATGGAAGTGGAGCAGATGGCCGACGTCGGCCTGGCCCATGACCTGGTCAAACAATCGGGCCTGCCGGTCATCATCGAGCCCGGCAGCCACGCCAACGACCAGATGTTCTCGTTCTACTTCAAGAACCCGTCAGGGTTCCTGAGCGAGATCGGCTGGGGCGCTCGCCCGGCGGTGCACCAGTCGGAATACTACCAGCGCGACGCCTTCGGCCATTCGCCGGTCCCCGGGACCATGAAGGGCTTCATGGTCCCGGCCTGAACCACGGGACGCTTCCGTGCGCGAGGCGGGGGCGGCATGAGGATCTTATCTATGACTGTACGCAATGGGCTTCCGTCGGGCCGTGAGGACCGTGCGATAGAGTACCGGCACGCGCTGGGGCGCTTTCCCACGGGCGTCGCCTTCGTGGCGGCGCGGACGCCTGACGGCGCGGCGGCGGGGTTGCTGATCAACTCCTTCACCTCCGTCTCGCTCGAGCCGCCGATGGTGCTCTGGTGCCTTGGCCTGACGGCGCGCAGCCGCCCGGTCTTCGCGTCGGCCCCGTCCTTCGCCGTCAGCATCCTGTCCGAGGACCAACGTTCACTGCTTGGCGATCTGGCCCGGCCCCTTGAACGGCGACTTCAGGGCGTGCCGATCCGCGACGGCATCGGAGGCGCGCCGATCATCGAGAATGCCGTGGCGGTCTTTGAATGCACCATCGCGACCGTGACGCGGGCCGGGGACCACGAGGTTTACCTCGGCCAGGTCGAACACTTCGAACGCCGGGACGACACACCGCTCGCCTACCTGGCGGGCCAATACGGGCGCGTGCACGTCGCCGCCTGACCATCAGACATCGGGAGAAACCAACATGTCCGTACTCACTGGCCCGCGCGAGGAATGGCGTCGCATCCTGTTCGAGGGCACGCCCACTTGGGTCAGGCCTGAAGGCGACCGGCTGCGCCTGGGCGACGGCCGCACCACCTCGGAGGCCGACGCCATCTACCTGCCGCCCTGCGACCCGACCAAGATCATCTGCATCCACCTGAACTACGAGTCCCGCCGGGTGGAGTTCCAGGCCCCGCCGCTGAAGACGCCGACCTACTTCCAGAAGCCGCTGACGACGCTCAATGCGCACCGAGGCAAGCTGAACCGGCCGTCCGACTGCCAGTATCTAAACTACGAGGGTGAGATCGCGGCGATCGTCGGTAAGCCGATGCGTAACGTCGCGCCCGATGACGTCTGGGATTATCTCGCTGGGTTCGCGGTCGCCAACGACGTCGGCGCCCAAGATTTCCGTGACACCGACGCCGGCTCGATGCTGCGGGTGAAGGGCCAGGATGGCTTCTGCCCCATCGGTCCGGGCATCGTTCGCGGGGTCGACATCCGCGAGTCCAGCGTGCGGACCTACATCAACGGAAACGTGGTGCAGGACGGTCCGGTCAGCGAAATGACCTTCGACATCCCCTACATCATGGCCGACCTGTCGCGGCACATCACCTTCCTGCCCGGCGACGTGGTCCTGACCGGGACGCCGGCCAACTCCCGGCCGATGCAGCCCGGCGACGTGGTTGAGGTCGAAGTGACCGGCATCGGCCGCCTCAGCAACACCGTCCAGGAGACGCCGGCGCCGACCCATCAGGTCGGACACCAGCCGACCAACACCGAAGCGGTCTGGCGTGTGGCGCTGGGGAAGTTTCCGCCCCGCGCCTGAGTGACGGCTGAAAAGATCAGGGAGACCAAGACCATGAGATCCTGGCCGGCAGACGCCAACATTCTGGATCCCGACATCTTCCCGTCGGAGAAGGGGCCGCCGCACGGCCTGTTCGACCTGTGGCGCAAGACCGATCCGGTACACTGGAACCCGCCCACGCCGGCCTATGCACCGGACATCCCAAACTCTGCCATGAACAAGGGGTTTTGGGTTCTCACGCGCTACCAGGACGTCTTTGATGTCTCGCGCGACCAGGAGCGGTTCAGTTCCCATGACGAAGGCTTCGTCATCTGGGATCTCGAAGAGGAAGAGCTGCAGCGCCACCGCGCCAACTTCATGGGTATGGCACCGGCCGATCATGCGCCGGTGAAGCGTCTGCTGACGCCCGCCTTTTCGCCCAAGTCCTTGAAGGCGCTGGCCCCGGAGATCGAGCGGGTGGCTCGTCACATCGTCGATGACGTCGCCGGCCAAGGCCACTGCGAGTTCGTCTTCGACGTCGCCTCCAGGCTGCCGGTCTATACGTTCTGCGAGCTGATGGGCATTCCTGAGGCGATGCGCGAACGGGTCGTCGAGCTGGGCAACGCCATGGCGGACGTCGAGACCCACGGCGCCCACGGGATTGATCCGGCCCTGGAACTGTTCGCCCTGGCCCAGGAAGTCGCCGAACAGAAGCGCCAACGGCCGGACAGCTCGCTCATGAGCCTGATGGTTCATGACCAGACGCTCGGGCTGAATCCGATGAACATCAACATGTTCTTCGTCGTCTTCGCGGTCGCGGGACATGAGACCACGCGCAGCACGGCGGCCCATTTCGTCCAACTGATGAACGCCTACCCCGCCCAGTACGCCTTGCTCAAAGGCGATGTGGACGCGCACCTTGAAAACGCGATCGAGGAGGTTCTGCGCTTCACCTCCACGACCACGAACTTTCGTCGGACTGCTACCGTCGACACGGTCATTGGCGACCAGCCGGTCCGGAAGGGGGACAAGATCTATCTGTCCTACGCGGCCGCGAACCGAGACCCCGAGGTGTTCGACGACCCTCATGTCTTCGACATCACGCGGCCCAACGCCCGCAAACACCTCGCTTTCGGCAGCGGACCCCATGTCTGCATCGGCGCCGGTCTCGCGCGTATGGAACTCCACGCGCTGCTGAAGCAGCTGGTGACCCGGACGCCCGACCTGCGGGTCCGCAGGGAGCCGCAATGGCTGCGGTCGATCTGGTTCAACGCCATCACCAGACTGTCGGTGACGTTCACGCCGGAACGGGCATGAGTACGCCGGTCTGGGTCTCCGGGGTGGATTTGGACGCCCTGAACGCGCGCCATGCCGGGGACATCAACGGTCATCTCGGCATCGAGATGACCGCCTTCGGCCCGGACTGGCTGGAAGGCCGTATGCCGGTCGACGCCCGCACCCGCCAACCCATGGGCATCCTCCACGGCGGCGCCTCGGTGGTTCTGGCGGAAACCCTGGCCAGCGTGGCGGCAAACCTCTGTGTCGATCGCGACAAGGCCTACTGCGTCGGTCAGGAGGTCAACGCCAACCACCTGCGGTCGACGTCGGATGGCTACGTGACCGGCGTGGTGAGGCCGTTCCACCTTGGGCGCACCAGCCAGGTCTGGGGCATCGAGATCCGCGACGATCAGGGCCGGCCGACCTGTGTGGCGCGCCTGACCATTGCCGTGGTGGCGCGACGGACCTAGATCATCGGCGGCGGCACCGGCGCGCGCGCCGACCTCCGGATGTTCAACGGATCTACCGGCGCCGCCCTGTTGGACGGCGCCGGTCGCCGATCATGTCGGTCAGTCGACGCCGATGGCCGCCCACATCTCCGGCGCCTGGGTCCACGGCCGTTCCATCTGGGCGAACATATGGTCCAGAGCGAAGTTGCGCGGGGCGCTGGCCAGATAGAACCGCTCGTACAGTTCCGCGCGCGCGCCGAGCGCCGATCCGGCGAAGTCCCAGGCCGTTCGGAACAGCTTGGCGCGTTCCCGGGCGCTCATGCCGCCGGCGCCCGGCATGTACTTGTTGATCAGTCCGCCGATCGCCGGATTGTCGATGGCGTCGAGCGAGGCCGTGGCCAGCAGGTTGTGCGAGCCGATGACCTTGATGATCTCGTTGGCCCGGACCATCCAGCCCGGCATCTGCGCCCGCAGCGCCCGCAGGGGCTTGTCGTCGCAGAAGACGGCACCGTTGCCCCAGTCTCGGCAGTCGGTCTCCGCCGCCTTGACGGCTGAACGGGTCAGGCAGCCATAGCCCCAGAGTTCGCCCAGAAGGGCTGCGGTGTCGGGGCGCTTGTCGGCGCCTGTCGCCTGGGCCATGCGAGCGCAGAGTTCATAGGCGAACTCCAGCTTCACGGCGGCGCGGATGCAGGTCTGCTGCATGATGTTGGCTGCCCAGCCGTGCCGCATTAGGCCGTTGTAGACATCGATGTCGCCGTCGATGAACACTCGCTCCAGCGGAATCTCGACGTCGTCGAAGATCATGAACGCGTCCTGCTCGTCGAATCGGCTGGAGAACGGCCGGTCGCCGGCGGCGCCCGCCACGCCGTAGTGGTCGCGGCAGAGGGTGATCAGCCCCTTCGTACCCATAGGAATGGAGAAGGCCAGCAGGGTCGCCGGGTCAGTGCCCGGAGGCTGTGGCTGGCCGGGATAGACGAACAGTTCATCGGCGAACGGACCGAGCGTGGCGAGGATCTTGGCCCCACGCACGATGATGCTGGTCTCGGTCCTACGCACCACCCTCAGGGCGATCTCGCCGTTGACGCCCTCTGTGTCCGGAAGAGCCTTGTCGACAACCGGATGGATGATCGTGTGGGTCAGCGAGAGGTCCTTCTCGACCACTTCGCGATAGAACCGCTTCAGGCGGTCGGCATGGGTCGTGTCGCCCTTGGCGTTGAAGATGTCACTGCGCGCGACAAAGCCGGCCAGGGTCACGTTCACATAGTCGGGTGTGCGGCCGAGCATGCCGTTGGAGTAGCGGGCGAAACAGTCGAACGCCCGGTGGCGGCGCTGCAGGTCTTCCGCCGATTTCGGGACGATCAAGCTCGCGCTCATCGGCTTGCTGGTCTCGGGGTCCTCGACGAGGCAGTCCTCGGCATGGGCGTGCTGCCAGTCGAAATAGGCGGCCATGCCCTTCAGCGAACCGGCGAAGGCCGGGTGGGTCAGGACGTCGACCTTCTCGTTGCCCAGCCAGACCGTCCGGTCGTCCTTCAAGCCGTCCAGGTACTGCTGTCCCGTGCGCGCCGTCATCGCTTCCTCCCTCTCCCGTCTGATCGCGGGATGCCTCATTGCCTGCTGTCGAATGTCGGAGGGGCCAATCCATGGCCAGTATCTGACATTGATCAGATATGAGTGTAGTCAGTTTTAAGTCATGCACAAGCCAACGCTTGTCCGCTTCCCGCGCTGGGGTGAGCTTCCGCTATTGGCGCGATCCCGCCAGCGTCTTAGGCGACAAGATTCAGGCGTTCCGCCTCTCGTTCTAGGCGATCGACTACTTCCAACCCCGTGACCGGTTTTCAACCATGTCTGTCTTGAACCTCCTTAGCCCCGCGCTGATCCAGGCCGGCCGAAACATGCTGGGGTGGACGCAGTCAAACTTGGCGAGCGCCGCCGACCTGCCAAGCGAGGAAATCGCGATCTTGGAAACGCCTGATGCGGGAAGATCCGAGGCCGCGCTGGGGGCCGTGCTCATGGCATTCTTCAATGCCGGCGTCCAATTCGCCGAAGACGGTCCAATCAAAGTGATGGGTCAGGTTGACCTCTACCTGATGTCGGAGGTCGCGGGAGCGGGCTTGAGGTTCGACTATTCGCCGGGTGCGGCCGTCGCGATCCACCACTTCCTCTCGGCCTTCGGAACGCCGGACGGCGACGGCAACGTCTTGATTGTGGAGGAACAGGTCGCCACGCCCGAACTCAAAGCAAGGATCGACCAGGTCGTCGGCGATCTTGCTAACCGTGTGCCGCCCATTCGGCGCGTGAAGAAGTTCATCGATGGTCTGGCTGACGGCGAGCACTTCCTGCTTTTGGAAGGCGCGCCGGTGTCCACGGTCGAGCAACTCGTCCAGCAGCAACGCCTTCATCGCCTCAACTATCCGGACGCGCCCGACACCCTCGCCGAAACCGAGGCGGTTTTCGCTCCGCTACTGGAAAACTACGAGATGACCTGGTGGCGCACCGACCGGCCCACCACGATCGCGGACAAGCCGCGTGCGCAGCGTCGTTGCCGCTTCTGCGATCAGACCGCCAATGAGGGCGCGTCGTTCAAGAGCGTCGCGCACGCCATACCGACCGCGTTGGGAAACGATCACCTGAAGCTCGCCGACGAATGCGACGAGTGTAACAACTACTTCGGCCGCGAGACCGAGCCATCGTTGATCGCCCTATTTGACGTGTTCCGCGCGGTGCTGGGTACACAGGGAAGGGGCAAGAACGGCGGGAGACCGGAGCTGCGTTACGCTGACGGTAAGCTTTTTCATGATGGCCAGAAGCTGAACATCCAGGCTCGTGAGATCAATACGGACGCCAATGGCGTCATGATGATTGATCTGGGTGTCAAACGGCGCGCAAAACTGCCCCCCGATCGGCGTGCAAAACTGACCCCTC
>JBEBYB010000014.1:0-50141 GCA_040391295.1 Phenylobacterium sp.
GCGCGGTTGTGTTCGCGGATATTGACCGGCGCTGCGAAGCCGGCCGGCGGGCGGGTGACGTCGGCCGAACGCACATAACCGGTCTCCTCGTTCACGAGGACCGCATGCCAGCCGCCGCGGGTGGCTTCCTTGACCTGGATTTCGTCGCCCGCATCGAAGTTGGCGAGCGAGCGGGCGTTCGGTTCCGGCTTGGCGCGGGCGATGGTCGCCCGCGAGGCGAGATAGAGCTGGGTCGAAGGCGCGGCGGGCTGGGCCGGGGCGTCGTACTGGGGCAGGTCGAGGGGCTCGGCGCCGGCGCTTTCAGCGTAGGCCGCCTGCTGGCCGCCCAGGATCTGGGCTTCGGACTTGCCCTCGGTCATGGCGCGGCCCTGGGTGAAGGTCTTGGCCAGCGTCGCCTGCTGGTCGACCACGTCGGTGGTCAGATCAAGGTCGCTCTTCACCGTGCGGGTGAGTTGGGCGCGGCGCTGGGAGGCCGAACGCCTGTCCTTGTCGTTCGAGGCGCTGGCCAGGTGGGTGTCGATGTCGGTGATCTGGCGCTCAAGGCAGTCGCTCAGCGCCTGCTGTTCGGCGGCGATGGCGCGGCTCACGTCGATCTGAAGGCGCGCGTCGCCGTCGATCGAGCGGGCCATCCGCATGCGGTCGCCGCCGGCCTCTTCCTGCTTGAGGCGCACATAGGCCTCGACCGTGCCGGCGATGGCGACAACGACCGACAGCGCCGCGATCGCCTTGGTGTCGACGTTCGTGCCGCCAAGCGCCCCGCCCGCCGCGCCGAGGGTGACGCCAGGGATCGAAAGTCCCCTGGCCTCGCCAAGCAGGCCTCCCCCGAGCATGCTGCCGCCCAGCAGACCGCCAGCCGCCGCGCCGGAGGCGACATTGGCCTGGCCCCCGGTCAGGCCCGGAATCCCGTAGCGGCTGAGCATGGCGCCGGCGAAGAACGTCGCGCCCTTCATGACCCCCTGACCGGCGGCGGCGGCGATGCGCGTACGTCGCAGGGCCTTGTACTGCTCCTGGCGTTCCAGCAGCGGCGCGCGCTCGGCCTGGCAGACTCCGGCGTCCGCCGAGACCTTGCCGCCGGGCAAGCGAATTTTCTGCGCGTAGGCGGTGTCGGCGGCGGCGGTGGCGAGCAGTCCGGCGATGGCGAGGCTAGCGGTAAGGCGGCGTGTAAGCATGGTTTTACGAACTCAGGATTTCGACTTGGCGGGTCCGCGCAGGCGGATCAGTTCAGTTGCGGCGCCCTTGTCCCCGAGCTTGGCTGCGGCCTCATAGAGTTCGGCGGCCCGGGTCTGGTCGCGGGGCACGCCGCGGCCGGTTTCGTAGAGGACCGCGAGGTTTCGCAAGGCCGGGGCGCTGCCCAGATCGGCCGCTTTCTGGAAGTATCCGGCGGCGGTCGCGAAGTTCTGGCGGACGCCCTTGCCGGTGGCGTAGAGGTTGCCCAGGCCGAGCAGGCCGCGGGCGTGATTGAGGTCGGCGGAGAGCTTGTAGTAGTGGGCCGCGCGCCGGTAATCCTGAGCGAGCCCGGTGCCGTTCTCCAGCATCACGGCAAGCGCGGCCATGCCCTCGGCGTCGCCGGCCTCGGCCGCGCGCTGATACCAGGTGGCCGCCTGCAGGAGGTCGCGTGGGAGGACCTCGCCCTCCTCATGGAGGTAGCCCATCAGCACCATGCCCTGGCCTTCGCCGGCGTCGGCGGCGCGCCGGTAGAGCTCAAGGGCTCGGCGCTTGTCGGGCTTGACCCCTTCGCCGGCCTCGTAGAGCGCGCCGAGCTCGGTCATCGAAGGGCCGTCGCCAGCGTCGGCGGCCTTCTGCAGCCAGCTTGCGCCAAGCCGTTCGTCCCTGACGAGCCCGGCGCCCTGCAGGTAGAGTTGGCCAAGCAGGCCCATGCCCGAGGGCAGGCCGCCCTCGGCGGCGCGGCGGATCCAGAGCGCGGCCTCCGGCGGATTGGCGGCGATCCCATAGCCGTTCAGCAGACAGAGCCCGTAATTGACCATGCCGCCGCCGTTCTGGGCGCGCGCGGCGCTCGCAAACCATCGGACGGCCTCGGCCTGATCGGCGTCGACGCCGCGGCCGGCGAAATACATGACGCCGATATTGTACATCGCCGAGGACGAGCCGGCCGCGGCCAGTTCTTTCCAGGCGGCGAGCGCGGCGCGATAGTCCCCGCGCTGGAAAGCCTTGCTGGCCCGGCCGCCCAGCGTTGTCATCGCCGGTGTCGCCTTGACCTTCATCTTGCGCTCGACCGCGGCCATGCGGTTGACGGCGATGGGGCGATAGAGGCCGGTGAAGTCGCCGCGGTCGCTGGCCTCGATATAGGCGCGGAAGTCGCCTGGTTCGTCTGAATTGCGGATCGCCTGCCAGAAGGCCTGCTCGCGCCGGCCGCGCTCCAGGACGCGGGCCTCGGCTGTGGCGCGGCCCTTGCCGTCGAAGGTCCAGTAGATGTCGGTCCAGATGCCTTGCTGGTCCGGCACCTGCTGATTGCCGGTGTTGCGCTGGACGTCGACCTGGACGATGCGGGGGAGTTCGCCCGCCGTCAGGCCGGGGCGCTTCAGCGCGTCGGCCAGGGCCTGTGCGAAGGGGCTGTGGTCGCCGTCGCCGTCGAGCGCGGCCTGTCCGGGCGCGGCGGCCATCAGGGTGACCACCTCGGCGGTGGAGCCCCCGGTCTCGCGGCCGAGACCGATCTTGATATCGCTCGCCTTCAGACCGTCGGGGGTGTTGCGACAGGCGTCGAGCACCACCAGGCGCACGCTCTGGGCATGGCGCACGGCCTCGCGGAAGCTCGAGGCCTCGAGCGCGCTCGAGGTCAGCCTCGAGCCGCGGTCGCTGACGTCGCGGGGCAGGAGATAGTTGACGTTGGCGATCTCCACGCCGTGGCCGGCGAAATAGACCACCGCGGCGTCGGCGCCCTGGGCCTTGCGCGAGAACGCGGCCAGCGCGGCGACAAGTTCGCTCCGTGTCGGGTCGAGAACCGTGGCGACATCGAAGCCGAGCGGACGAAGCGTGTCGGCGATCAGGCCGGCGTCGCCCAGGGCGTTGGGCAGATGGGTGGCGTTGTTGTAGTTCGAGACGCCGACCAGCAGCGCGAGTCTGGCGGGATTGCTTGCATAGGCCTCTGTCGTCCCAAGGACGCCAAGTCCGGCCAGGGCGCCTGTCAAGAAGCGTCGTGTAACCTGCAGCCCAGGTGTCTGGTCAGAAGCCTCAGACATGTTTAACGGCGTCACGATTCCCCCTTCCGGACACTGAATAAAACGAGGTCGTTTCTGATCAAGCCGACACCTAAGTTTGAATTATTAGTTCAACTCACCGGCGAAGTGAACCGGCTTCGCAGCCTCTCGAGGCGTTAAAGGCAAGGCTTGCTGAGGCGCTGGTCAGGGGCGGCGCGAGCCCGGCCGACGCCGATGTGCGCGTCCGTCACCGCCTCCAGCCGGAGGCGGTGACGCAAGGCGTGCTCCTAGGCGAAGACGTAGTCGAAACGGGCGTCCTTCGCCGAGACGGAGATGCGTCCTACCTCCTCGCCCGACATCTGGCGGTTCAGCAGTTCGATCGAGAGTTCCGGCAACATGGTGTTGGTCAGAATGGCGTCGATCATGCGGCCGCCGGAGGCCACCTCGGTGCAGCGCGAAACGATCAGCTCCACGACGGAGGGTTCGTACTCGAAGGCGATGCCGTGATTTTCGTCGATGCGCTTCTTGATGCGGTCGAGTTGCAGCGAGACGATGCCGGACAGCATCTCCGGGCTGAGCGGATAATAGGGCAGTACGATCAGCCGCCCCAGCAGGGCCGGCGGGAACACCTTGAGGAGCTCCGGCCGCAGAGTGGTCGCGAGCGCCTCGGCGTCGGGCGCCAGTTCGGGGTCTTCCGAAAGGGTGGTGATCAGGTCGGTGCCGACATTCGAGGTCAGCAGGATCAGGGTGTTCTTGAAGTCGATATGCCGGCCCTCGGCATCGTCCATGTAACCCTTGTCGAAGACCTGGAAGAACATCTCGTGGACGTCGGGGTGGGCCTTCTCGACCTCGTCGAGCAACACCACCGAATAGGGGCGGCGGCGCACCGCCTCGGTGAGGACGCCGCCCTGACCGTAGCCGACATAGCCGGCCGGCGCGCCCTTGAGCGTCGAGACGGTGTGGGCCTCCTGAAACTCGCTCATATTGATGACGATCAGGCTGTCGGCGCCGGAATAGAGCAGTTCGCTCAGCGCATGGGCGGTTTCGGTCTTGCCGACCCCCGACGGGCCGCAGAGCATGAAGACGCCCAACGGCTTGTTGGGGTTGTCGAGCTTGGCGCGGCTGGTCTGGATGCGCCTGGCGATCGCGTCGAGCGAATGGTCCTGGCCGACCACCCGGCCCTTGAGCTGGTCGGCGATCGAGAGCACCGAGGCGATCTCGTTCTTGACCATCCGGCCGATCGGAATGCCCGTCCAGTCGCCGACCACCGCGGCCACGGCGTCGGCGTCGACCTCGCCGAACACCATCGGCTGATCGCCTTGAACCTCGTGCAGCTTCTCCAGCGCCGCGTTGAGAGCGGCCTCCGTTTCGTCCGAGGCCGCGGTCCGCAGGGCTTCGCGCGCCTCCATGACGACGGTCAGAGCCGCCTTCTCGGCGGCCCACTTGGCCTCGACCTTGTCGCGTTCGACGATGGCCAGGGCCAGCAGATCCTCGAGCTTTCCGGCCCGGTCGGCGGGACCGTGCCGAGCCTGGGCCTCTCGGGTCGCAATATCGATCTCGGCGCTCAGCAGCTCGGCGCGGCGACGCCGGTCTTCGACCGGGGCCGGGGTGGAGTGCTGGGAGACGGCCACCCGCGCGCAGGCGGTGTCGAGCAGGCTGACGCCTTTGTCCGGCAGTTGCCTGGCCGGAACATAGCGTTGCGAGAGCTTGACGGCGGCCTCGACGGCCTCGTCGAGAACGACCACCCCGTGGTGCTTCTCCATCATCGGGGCGACCGAGCGGATCATGTCCACGGCCGTGGCGGTCTCGGGTTCGGCGACGTTGACGGTCTGGAAGCGACGGGTCAGCGCCGGATCCTTCTCGAAGTACTGGCGGTATTCGGACCAGGTCGTCGCCGCGATGGTGCGCAGGCGTCCGCGCGCCAGGGCCGGCTTCAGCAGATTGGCGGCGTCGCCGGTGCCGGCCTGTCCGCCGGCGCCGATCAGGGTGTGGGCTTCGTCGATGAAGAGCACGATGGGCCTGGGCGAGGACTCGACCTCGTCGATGACCTGGCGCAGGCGCTTTTCGAACTCTCCCTTGACGCTGGCGCCGGCCTGCAGGAGGCCGATATCGAGCGAGAGCAGGGTCACGTCGCGCAGCGGCGGCGGCACGTCGCCGTCGACGATGCGACGGGCGAAGCCCTCGACCACGGCGGTCTTGCCCACGCCGGCTTCGCCGGTGAGGATCGGGTTGTTCTGGCGCCGGCGCAGCAGGATATCGATCACCTGGCGGATTTCGGGATCACGGCCGACGATCTTGTCGATCTCGCCATTGCGGGCCTTCGCCGTGAGGTCGACGGTGTATTTGGCCAGGGTCTCGCCCGCGGCGCCGGTCCCGGCTCCGGTGACGCCGCCCTGGTCGGCGGACGCATAGTCCGCCGCCGGACCTGAGTCCTCGGTCGAGGCGGCGACGATCTTCTCGAGTTCATCGCCCAGCCGTTCGACCTGGATCTTGCGGAACTCCGGCGAAATTCCATAGAGGGCGTTTTTCAGCGTCGGGGTGCGCAGGGCCCCGTAGATGAGGTGGCCCGAACGCACGCGGCTGGCCGAGAACATCAGGGAAGCGTAGAGCCAGCCCTTCTCGACGGCTTCCTCGAGAGCCGGGGCGAAATCGGAGATGGCCGTCGCGCCGCGCGGCAGGCTGTCGAGCGTGGCGACGATGTCGCGGGCGAGCTTGGCGTCGTCGATCTGGAAGGCGGTGCGGATGGCGGCGATGTCGTTCTGGGCGTCCTGGGTGAGGACGTGGATCCAGTGGACAAGCTCCACATAGGGATTGCCCCGCATCTTGCAGAAGCTGGTCGCGGTCTCGATGGCCTTCAGGCTTGTGGCGTTCAAACGCCCAAACAGGGCCGCGCGGCTGATCTCGCTCATGTGCTTCCTTAAGTTCCTGCCGGTGTTGCGTTCCAGGTGGGACCCGGTCGATTTTGAATGACGTGACGGCGCAGTCGGGCGTCGGCGCGCACGCCGCCGTGGTCGGGATCAGGCGTCCAGCTTGTCCAGCCCAAGGCGGCTCGGCCGTCGAGCCTCGCAGGCTCGGCGTCGGCCGTCGCGATCTGAAGTGCGATCTCCCAGTCGAGATGGGAGGGCGCCAGGGCGTCGAGCGCCTCGGCGGTGATGGCGTAGCGCGTTCCGCCGGGCAGGAAGGCGCGGTACTCGTCCATCGAGCGGGCGGTGATCACGACCTGAAAGGCGTCCTCGCAGCTCAGAATCCTGCCGCCCAGGACGCTGTCCTGGCCAAGCGAGGCATAGTCGCCCGAGCGTCCGAGCCGGGAGCGATCCTCAACTTCGATGTGGCGCCAGCGCATCTGGAACTCGCGCACCCTGACCTGGGTGCAAAGCAGGTGGGTGAGCGCGTCCTCAAGGGCCACCGCGCTGCGGCGACCGGCGAACACCCCGGCGTAATGAAGCCTTGCGCGTAGCGGGAAGGCCGCGTCGGGCCGGACCCCTTCGCCGGCCCCCGAAAGGGCGGCCAGATAGTCGGCGAAGCGATCGTCCTTCGGGCGGTCGGCCTGGGCGGTCGGCTGACTGTCGGCCCAGGCTCGGTAGAAGAACTGCAGCATCCGGCCGCCGAGCATGTCGAGGAACGCGCCGAAAGGATGGGTCTTGGCGTACCGGCGCTCATAGAAGGCATATTCGGTCAGATGCAGCGGCAGGGGGCCCATGGGGCCGATCAGGCCCAGAAAGCGCCCGCGCAGCCGCGGCCGGCCTTGTCGGCCGACGTCGATCGAAGCCAGGGTGGTCTCGGGGAAGGCCAGATCGGCCGACTGGGCCAGATCGACGATATTCTGCTCAGGCGTGCGGGCGCGCCCGACGCGCGGCAGCGAGGCGCGGGCTTCGGCCGCCCTTATCAATGCAAAGAATCCGAACCGACGGATAGTGCCCGCGGCGGTCCGGAACAGGCTCAGATGGTCGCTCTGAGTCCGCTCCTTGGCGGCCATTTGGCAAAGTCTCCCTGGTCCGGGCTTTCGAATATCGTGTCGATGAAGGAGTTGACCGAGGCGAACTCGGCCAGGAAATGGCTGATCACGGCGGAGAACAGGAACATCCGTCCGTTGTCGAACGAGGCGTCGTCGAGCTTGATCCTGACCCGGCGGCCGCGCGCGAACGCCATTCGCCCCGCATCCTCGATGCGGCGGTTCACCGGTCTGGAACTGACCGAGAGCACGCCGTCGATCTGGCGGCGCATGGCCGGATCGTCGGCGCGGCCGTAGAGCGCCAGGTGATCGCGCAGCAGGCTCGGATCGCCGTCATCGGCCGACACCAGCGAGGCGTAGTTCGGGGTGAGGTGGCCGATCACGCGCCAAGCCGCGTCGGCGAGCCCGAGCGGCGGCCTGGGACGCGTCGGCGCGCGCACGGCGTTGACGGCGCTGACCGGCAGGCCCGAAACGGTGAAGTCCGACGTCTTGCCGCTGAAGCGCAGGAGTTCGGGCAGTTCGCGGTTGGTGACCAGGGCGCGCACGCCTAGCTCGCGGACCTCGCCGATTCGGTCAGGATCGCCAGGAGAGGTCAGGCTGATCCAGGTTTCGGTGCCGACATAGTCGGTGCGCCGCCGGATCCGCTGCTCCTTGGTCGAGAGCCTGCGCGCGCGCGGCCGCGTCACGTAGAAGATCGCTTCCTGCCAGTCGTAGAGCAGCGCCCCGAAGGCGTAGAGCGGTGCCGCGGGCCGCCGGTTGCGGTTCGAGGCGCCGAAGGTCGTGACCTCCAGCAGCCGATAGACCTCGAAATCCAGCGGCTTGGTGCGGTCGGGCATGACCAAGTGTTCGTGATCATAGGGCGAGATGGCGACCCGGCCGAGCTGCTTTTCGAACAGGTTTATGGCCGGGGTGCAGAAGAGCCGCAGGTTGGCCGGGCCGACCGAGCCCGTCAGCGCCGGCGACGAGCGCTGGAAGAGCAACACGATCTCGCAGGTCTCGGCCGCCTCGCTGAAGGCCAGGTCGATGTCTTGCAGCGCGGCGAACAGGAACCGCTCGGGGCAAGCGAAATATTCGGAGAGGATCCGATAGCCGCGGAACGAACGTCCCTCCGGCGGCAGCAGGGCGCAGTCGTCGTCAAACCCGTAGGGTCTGGGCTTGGCGAGCTTCGTCCATGGCCCCGAGGCGCCGCCCCTTGCGACCACGCAGACCGTGTCGCCGACGACCTGACGATAGAGCTCGCCGGGAATGTTCTCGGCCCCGGCCAGGTAAATCGGCAGCTCCGAGCAGGGAAGTTGGGAGAGCGGCGTGGCGCCGGTGGCGCGCAGCCGGATGCGCAGGCCCGCGTCGGCATGAATGCCGGCCGCCGCCGCATAGGGTGCGATCGCCGTCCGGTTGGGCAGGTATTCGGCTTCCTCGACGACGATCGGCAGCAGCGTCACCGGATGGCCGGTGCGAAAGACACAGGCGCTCTCCTGGTCGGGGGTGAGGGCGCTAAGTTCGGTCAGGCGCGGAACGGCCACGCCCTTGTCGAGCGCGCCGTCCCCGACCAGCGGCTCGAAGGCCACCACGCACACCGAGGGCGTCGGGGCCAGATAATGCGGCTGGATGGCCTGCAGCAGGTGCTGGGTGAATTCGGGAAACTGATCGTCCAGCTTCAGCTTCACCCGAGCGCCGAGGAAGGCGACCCCTTCCAGGAGGCGCTCGACATAGGGGTCGGGGTCGTTGGGCGTCTTCAGGCCAAGATAGCCGGCCACCACGTCGTGCTCGGAACCGAACTCGCGCGCGGTCTCGCGCAGATAGGCCAATTCCTCGTTGTAGGCGCGCAGGAGGCGAGGATCCATGCCCCTAGTCCCTGAGCGTGACGACGCCGGTATCGACCTCGACGTCGGTGATGAACTCCACCGGCATGGCCTCCACCGCCGAGGTGATGTCGCCCCGGATGACGTAGGTCACCGCGTCGTCCCGATCGGTCGACGGATGAGGACTGACGTCGAGATGCTCGGGCGCCAGGCGTGGTTCGAACGTGGCGATGGCCTGGTTCAGCTCGGCGGCCCGGCCGGCCACGGCGAGCGGCGTGCTGATCTTGCCGGCCATGTCGGGCACCCCGTAGTTGAGGACCGAGGTGCGGACGTGGGGGTAGGGCGTGAGGTCGACCACCGCCTCGAGCTGGGTGGTGTTCAGGAGCCAGTTAAGCTCACGACGCACGGTGTTGCGCATCGCCGTCTCGTTGAACCGCTCGATCTTCGGCACGGCGTAGAACCGCAAGCCCGCCCGCGGGCTTTCGAGCCGCTCGGCCGCCTGTTCGATCGTGGCCTCGCTGTCGAACGACTGGCCGGCGCAGAGCTTGTCGAAGAGGGTCGGGTTGAGGCGCGGCCCAGCCATGACCTAGCCCGCCATGGAGAGACGGCGCAGGGAGAGAAGGTCGGTCTCCGAACCGTCGTCAAAGGTCAGGAGCCTCTGGCCAAGCCCGATCTGGCCCTCGGAGCCGTCGATCCAGCTGGTGGCGCGCGCCAGGCGGATCGCGCTGTCCTGCGCGCCCTCGCTGCCGGGATAGCGGGTCGGAAGATATCCCGCCGCACCCTGGCCGGAGCGGAGCGTCATCTCCACCGGCAGCCAGACCAGATCGCGAAGGTCGTTGGGGCCCTCGGACTTGAGTTCGGAAATCGCCTCGAAGCCGATCAGGCCCCAGCGTCCGCCGATGACGGCTTCCAGGCAGGGGCCGAACCGCGGATCAGCGTCAGCCACCCAGAGGAAGGTCTTGTCCTCGCCGAAGCGGCCAGGGGTGTCAGGCGCCTGCGCGAAGGCCTCGTCGCGGAGCGTCTGGGCCTCTTCGGCGCGGCCTTGGCTGGCCGCGGTCATGGCCTTGGCGGCGAGCTCGACCCAGGGGGAGGAGGCCACGAGGACCGGGAATTCGGTCTTGCCGGCGAAGGCGCTGGCGCGCTGCTTCTCGGCTTCGATGTTCAGGTGATAGACGGCGGCGAGCATCTGCGCCTCGGGCGAGAGCTGAGCCAGGGCGCGGAGCTGAGCCTGGGCCTTGTCCCACTCGCCGGCCACCGCCTGGAGCTGGAAAAGAAACATGCGGGCCGCAGTGTCGTCGGGCGCGCTGCGCACGACCTCGATCAGGGCCGCGCGGGCGCCAGCGAGGTCGCCTGCGGCTAGAAGTTCGTCGGCCTTGGTCATGTCGGGAAAATTCGGGGCCGGACACAAGGTCCGGCCCCGCCTTCAAAATCAAGCGTCAGCGTTTTCAGCGATGTTATAGGCGACTTCAGGAGCCGCGCCGGCGCTGCCGTCCTTCGATTGGTTTTTGTAGACGACCTTGAACTTGGCGAAGTTCAGGGAGACGTTTTCCGTCAGCCGGTCTTCGCCGCCGCTGCCGCCGGTCGACACCGAGGTGACCAGCACGTCGGTCAGGGTGATGACCAGATACTCCAGCGGGGTGTCGCCGGCCTTACGGACGGTCAGGATCGCTTCATCGAAGTGGGTGCCCTTGACGGCGGCCTTGAGCAGGTCGGGGGTCGAGTTGTCCACCCACTTGGTGAGGCTGAGGTCCTGGACGTTGGCCTTGCCGGCGCCGGCGCCCGTGCCATGATGGGCGGTGCCCGAGTTCGAGATTCCCCACGACCAGGCGAGGACGTCGATTTCGCCCGCGTGGGTCTTGTCGATGCTTTCACCAGTGAGGTTGGTGAGTTTCAGGAACATATCGACGGCCATGATCTATCTCCCGGATTCGTTGGTCGTTTATGGATGGATGGAAGTGGAGGGCGCGGCGCGCCCTCCTGGCTATTTGCCCTTGGGCAGGCGCGAAACCATGCTCAGGGAGACGTCCATGCCTTCGAATTGGTAGTGCGGCACGAAACGGAATATCCCGCGGTAGTAGCCGGGGTTTTCCTCGTCGGGGACGATCTCGATGCCCGCGTCCTTCAGCGGCTTGCGCGCTTTGGTCTCCTCCGAGGAGGTGAGCGGCGAGCCGTCGACATACTGCATGACCCAGGTCTTGAGATCGCGCTGCAGTTGAGGCGCCTCGCGGTTCGAACCGACCCAGTCGCGCACGATGCACTTCAGATAGTGAGCGAAGCGGCTCGAGGCGAAGATATAGGGCAGGCGGGCCGAAAGGTTGGCGTTGGCCGTGGCGGCCGGATCGTCATAGGCCTTCGGCTGATGCACCGTCTGGCCGCCGATGAAGGTGGCCTGGTCGGTGTTCTTCCGATGGATCAGGGCCATGAAGCCGGCCTTGGAAAGCTCGGCCTCGCGACGATCGCTGATGGCGATCTCGGTCGGGCACTTGGCGTCGACCCCGCCGTCGTCGGTGGGGAACAGCGCCGTCGGCAAGCCCTCGATCGTACCGCCCGACTCCACGCCGCGGATGCGGGTGCACCAGCCGTAGTTCTTGAAGGCGTCGGTGATCCGAGTGGCGAGGCCGTAGCCGGCGTTGACCCAGAGGTGGCGATCATGATCGCCGCCGACATCCTCCTCGAAAGCGAACTCTTCGACCGGCTCGGTCTTGGCGCCGTAGATCGGGCGGCCAAGGAAGCGCGGCATGGTCAGAGCCAGGTAACGGCTGTCATTGGAGTCGCGGAAGGCGCGCCAGGCCATGTAGTCGGTAGCTTCGAACTGCTTGGCGAGGTCGCGCGGATTGACCAGCTCCTGCCAGCTCTCCATGCCAAGGATCGACGGCGCGGCCGCGGAGATGAACGGCGCGTGAGCCGCAGCCCCGATCTTGGAAAGACCCTTCATGACCTCGATGTCGGGGGCCGAGTGGTCGAAATAGTAGTCGCACATGAAGGCGCCGAAGGGTTGGCCGCCCAGTTGGCCGAACTCGGCCTCGTAGACCTTCTTGAATAGCGGGCTCTGATCCCAGGCGGCGTCGCGGTACTGACGCAGCATCTTGCGGGTCTCGTCCTTGGAGATGTTGAGCACCCGGATCTTGAGATCCTTACCCGTCGAGGTGTTCATCACCAGGTAGTTCAGCCCCCGCCAGGCCGATTCCAGCTGCTGAAAATCGGGATGGTGGAGGATCTTGTTGACCTGCTCGGAGAGCTTGCGATCGATCTCGGCCCGGATGGCGTCGACGGTCGTGAAGACGTCGTCGCCGATGATCTGGGCGTCGGCGAGCGCCTGCTGGGCCAGCGTCGAGACCGCCTGTTCGATGCGGGCGGCCTTGGCGTCGCTGTTGGGCTTGAACTCTTTTTGCAGCAGCGCCGCGAAATCGTCGGCGGCCGGCGCCTCAGCAGTCGCGCTGAGGGATTCCTTCTGGATTTCTTGTGACATGTTCGCCCCTCGAATTGTGTGATCAGGCCTTGTCGGCGTCGGCCGCAGGCGCGGCGGCGGCGAGCGACTTCAGCAGGTCGGGATCCTTGAGAACCTTGTCGAGCAGCCCTTGGGCGCCGTCCTTGCCGTCCATGTAGAGCATCAGGTCGTTCAGTTGGCGGCGCGCCTCAAGCAGTTTGGCGAGAGCCGGAACCTTGGCGGCGATGGCGCCGGGGCTGAAGTCGTCCATCGACTTGAAGGTCATATCGACCGACATCTGGCCTTCGCCGGTCAGGGTGTTCTCGATCTGGAAGACGGCGCGGGGCGCGATGGCTTCCATGCGCTGCTCGAAGTTGTCCATGTCGAATTCGAGGAAGTCGCGTTTGTCGAGCGCCTTTTTCTCGACCTCGGACTTGCCCGAGAGATCGGACATCACGCCCATGACAAAGGGCAATTCGACCTTTTGGCGAGCACCGAAGGTTTCCACCTCGTACTCGATATGTACTCGGGGGGCGCGGTTTTGCTTAATAAAACGTTGCCCGCTCTGAGACGACATGGCAGCTTCTCCCAGTCAATATTGTGTTCGCCAAGCTTGGCTGCGAAATTTCTGCAACCTTAAGCGAACGTTGATTCGCACTCAATCCGATTCCTCGACTTCTGCGTGTTTTCCCGCGGTCTTTCGAGCGGAGAGCAATCCCTTGGCTTCGCCGAGCCCGCCCGGCGCGATATCTTCGAGCACGCTTAGGAAATCCAGCGACACCCAGTCGCGCGCGCGCTTGAGCGCCAGCGGCACCGGGCTGGTCGGTTCAACGCGACGATAGTATTCACAGATGGCGTCGATGGCCTTGAGAACGTCGTCGCGGCTATCGACCCGGCCGCCGATCCGGGGCGCGGGCGCGTCGGCCCGGGGTGGCGGGCTGTCGGCCGCGGCTTCGGCGTCCGGCGCGGCCTCGCCCGCCGCGGGCTCGGCGTCCGGGAGAGCTGGGGCGAAGGCCAACAGCGCCCGCCTGAGGCCCCCGAGAGTCTCGTAGGCGATCGCGAAATTGGGCGCCTCGCCGCCGCCGACCTTGGCGACAAAGGCCTGGTCGGCGCGCTTGAGGCCCGAGTCCAGGGCGTCGATCCGGCCCAGGATGTCGACGAAAACCTCTGGCGCGCTGTCCTCGACGGCGGCCCGGAACTGCCCGTAACCTTCGGCCTCCGCCCCCTCCTTCTCGAAGCGGATGAGATCTTGACCGGAGAAGGCGCCCAGGCGCGGGTGGACCAGAAGATTCCCCCGCTGCAGGGGGCCCACGAACTGGCTCAGGTTGCCCAGACTGTCGCAGGGCGACTTGCGACCCGGAACCCCTAGCTCCTCCAGCTTCGGATGGATGTCGTCCCACTGGGTTTCGAGCATCCCGGCCAGGGTCTGAACCCCGGCGACCGCAGCGTCCAGATCGCCGCTTCGGACGCCAGCCCGGGCGAGGTAAACCGCTAGCCAGATATCCTTGGTCTGGCCAAGCTGCTTGACGATGGTTGCGATGGTCTTGCGCCAATCGATGTCGGACGCGGCCTCGGCCGCGCCCGAGGAGTCGATCGAAACGCTGGTTTCGAAGGCCTGCTCGATCTCCTGGCGGGCGCTGTCATAGGCCAGATCCGGACCGGCGGGGTCGTCGCCCTCGATCGGGGCCAGCAGAGCTTCCACGTCATAAGCCATCAAGTCGTTTCCTCGGTGTGCTGTGCGTCAGGTGTTGGTCGGACCCAGCCGCTCGCGGCCTGGGTCTTCAGCGGTTCTAGGTTCTTGGCCGGCATCGGGCGTTCGCCGTCACCTACGATTGTAAACGCCGACCAGTAATAGGGATGTGAAAGCGCGGCGGTGTCCATCATCGCGCCCTGTGCGCGGCGCAGGGCGCCGGCCTGGGTTTCGGAGCCGCCGGAGAACATCGAGGTCATCAGGGTGACGGCGGCGCCGGAATCGACCGACCAGTGCGAGACGATCAGACCGCGCGCCCCGGCGTAGATGAAGGCGCGGGTGAGGCCCCCCAGGGCTTCCCCGCCGCCGGAGAGGCCCGTGCGCGAGGCCCCGGCCGAGCCCGCGCCGCCGGTGTCGCAGGCGGCCAACACCACCAGATCGGCATCGAGCCTGAGGTTGAGAACCTCGCTGGCGTCGAGCAGCGCGTCGCTGTCGCCCGGACCGATCGAGGTGACCAGCGCCGGTTCGGGCAGGCAGTCGCCGGCCTGGGGGAGAAGGCCGTGAGTGGCGAAATAGATCACCTTGTACTGATCAAGGTCGTCGCGACCATCGACGCCGACATCGGTGAAATCGGCCCCCAGCACGATGTCGCCGGGGCCAGCGCCAAAGGCCTGGCCGACGGCGCGAACTTCGCCAGCAGTCTCGGGCAGCGCCTTCAAGCCGAGCAGCGACTCGCGCAGCGGCGCGCAGAAATTGGCAGGGCCGCCGCGGCGCGCGCCCCGGGTCAGCACGCTGCGGAAGACGCGTGGGTCGGTCTGGCCAAGACTGGGATCGCCAAAGCCGATGAAGTTTCGGGTCGCCGCCGAGACCGGGAACTTTCGTGACTGCAGGAAGCTCGCGGCCGAGACGACCAAAGACATGTCGCGGCCGCGGCCGAGCCAGGCGACGCCCTCATAGCTGGTCGCGCGGCCAGGCCGCTTGCGCGCGGCCACCAGATCGATGCTCGCCCGGTCGGTTACGAAGGTGGTCGCCGGCAGGCTGATCAAAGCGGCGTCCGGCTCGTAGATGACGTGGCCCGCGGCGAGGATCTTGTCGACGACCGGCCCGAAGAGGTCGGTGAAGAGAGCGTTCGAGGCGGCCAGGTCGAAGGCGGGCAGATAGGCCTCGGTGTCCATCGGCCCGCGCAGGGCGGCGACCCGGGCGTCGACCTCGGGACGAGCGAGGTCGATTTTCCAGGTCCGGATCTCCGACGGCGTGATGGCCAAGCCAAAGCCCCCGTCGGAGAACAGCAGGACCTTCAGATAGATCTCATCGGGGCGAAGGCTGGTCTGGAGGTCGGCCAGGTCGGCGCGCAGATTGACCAGCTGGCCGTAGCGGGGATTGGCGCTGAGCAACTGGGCCTCGAGGTTCTGGGCCTCCTGCTGGAGCGCTCCCAGCGTCTGGCCGTAGCGGCCGCGGGCGTCCTCGTCATAGGCGTCCCGGGCCTGGAGGCCTGCGACCTCGCTTTCGGCTATGCGGATGCGCCGGCGGGTGTCTTCCAGGCCGCGACCAAGGCCAGCCGAGGCCGCATCGCCCTGATTCAGGCGCGCCGCGAGCCTCGCCACGGTGTCGGCTGTCGCCGGGCTGACGACGCTCTGGGCCGCGTCGAAGAACCTCTCCTGATAGAGGCGGGCCTTGGCCCCGTCGCTGTCGGCGGCGTCGACGAGCAGTTTGAAATAAAGGCTGGCGGCGTCGGCCGAGGCGCCAAGCGAGCCGCGCGCCTCGCGGAAAAGCTCGAAGGCGCGTCCATAGTCGGCGATGGCTTGCGGCTTGTCGCCGTCGAGCGCTTCGGCGCGGGCGAGTTCGAAGAGGAGGACCGCCTCCGCCGCGCTGCCGGCCTGGCCCTGGCGCAACAGCCCAAGCGCGGCCTCCAGCCGGGATCTGGCCGCCTTGGTCTGTCCCGATTTCAGATCGAGCAGGGCAAGGTCGGCCTCGGTGCGGGTGCGCAACGACAGGACCGCTTCGGGCGGCAGTCCCCGGTCGAGCAGGGCCAGCGCCGCGTCGTAGGCGGTCCTGGCCTGTTTGGTCTCATTCCTGGCCGCGTGCGCGGAGCCGATGATGGCCAGGCTCTGGGCGTCCTGGGCCTGCAGGCGTTCGGCAAGCCCGACGCCGCTGGCCGAAAGCCCGCGCCGGTCGGAGTCTGCGTTGAGAGCCTTGGCCAGGCCTGGACCAATGACGATCCCGCCGCCTTCCCGGATCTCGACCGCCTGGCTCGTCTGGCCGGTCTGGCGGTGCTGGCGCAGGACCTGACGGGCTTTCAGGCCGGACTGGGCGGCTGCGATCGCCTCGTCGAAGCGTCGCTGGTTTCGAAGATGCAGGCCCCGATAGTTGAAGGCGAGCGCTGCGAGCACCTCGTCCTTCACCGCAGCGATCTGGCTGTCGGCCTCGGCCAGCAGGGCGTCGGCCTCGGCGAAGCGGCCGTTGTTGGAGACGTTGAGGGCGAGATTTAGCGTCGCCTCGGCCAGTTCGCGCGATGGACCGGCCGCGCCCAGCTCGGCGACCAGCGCCTGGAAATCGGTCTCGGCGGCGCCGAAGCGCCAGACGCTGTTGCGGGCGTAGCCGCGTTCACGCAGCTTTTCGGGGGAACGCGAGGCGGCCTCGGCGGCTTCGGCCAGGCTGACCGTGGCCGAGAGGCCGACCCGGCTGCTGGCCGCCGACACCGCCGAGGCGGCTTCGGAAGGCGGATCGGCCGCGCCGAGCGCGACCCGCAGGCCGGCCTCGAGAATGTCGGCCATCTGGGGAAAGCCCTCGGCCGCGCCGAAGGTGGCTCCCAACCGGGCCCGGTAGACGACGCTTTCGAGGTCGGTCTCGCCGGACTTACAGAGCGCAAGGCTCACCTCGCGAAGGTCGGCCACCTGTCCGGGGGACCGTGGGGCGCAGTTCAGCCGGGTCGCGAGATCGCGCGCCCAGGCGCTGGCGTCGTTCACCTTCGCCGCGCCGTCCACGTCGAAGGCGTAGATGCGGCCAAGCGTGATGTCCCAGCCCCGGCAGCGGACGTTCCAGGCCCTGGCGCCGCGATGCTGGGCCAGCGGGTCGTCATACTGGCGCACCGCTTCGCAGACCGCCCCGCTGGTGGCGCTGCGTCCGATGGGGAATATGTCGCCCCGGGCCGCGGCGGCCAGGGAGGGGCCCGCGGGCGCGGCGGCAAGCACGCTCGCGGCCAGGCCGAGCGGCCAGGTCAGGCGATGGCGCCGCTGGGGCCTCAACGCCAGATCTCCTCGTTGCCGGACCCGGTGATGGTCAGTTCCTCGCCGTCGTCGTCGTCATCCTCGGCGCTGAGCGTCAGGGTTCCGGCGATCGGCAGGGGAGGGATCGTGATGACATTGGCCAGCAGTTGGATGCAGCCGCCGCCGCCGATGACGCAGCCGTTGATGCGCTGGCTCGCCCGGCGCTGCAGGCTCGCCTCGACATCGATGAACGGGCTCGAGGCGATGATCTTGCCGGAGACCAGGCCGTCGCCGCCGCCCAAGGTCAGGAAGATATCCATCACGCTCGGACCGCTCTGGCGGCCGCGCAGGCCGCCCAGGGTGACGGCGCTGGCCGCCTGGCCGGCGTTGGTCACGAAGAGGCCGGACGCCGCGCCGTTTTCCGCGGCGGTGTTCTGCTGCAGCAGACGGCCGTTGGTGCGGAGCGTGAGCGTGTCGGCGGTGATCAGGGTCTTGCCGATCTCATCGCCGATCGCCGCCGCGCCCAGGGGGCGCTGCTGACTGATATTGATCGTCTCGTCGGGACCCGGGGCCTGATCTATCAGGGTGATGAAGCGCTGCGGGCCGATCAGGATATCGTTCGTCGCGTTGATCTCGACGGCGCCGAAGGCGATGACGCCGACCGGCGCGCCGCTGGTGAGGTCGGCCGCGCCCAGCGTCCCCGAAAGTCGGACCGAGCCGGGCGTCCAGCCCAGGCTTTCGTCCTGGCCGCCGATGCGCAGGCCGACCTGGCCGTTGGGCGAGGGCGTCAGCTTGCCCGACAGGCTGATCGTTCGCCCCTCGCCGGCCAGAAGCGAGAGCCGGCCAACCCGGGCGGCGTCGATCTTGAGATCGCCAACCTGAAGATCGCCGCGAACCGCGTCGTCGCCGGCCAGGCCCGCATGGAGTTCGACCTGACCGGCCGCGAGGTGCTGGAACTCCGCGCCGGTCAGGCTCAGACCGTCGCCGGCGACCAGGCCGTCGCCGAGCCGCAGATCGCCGCTGGCCGAAAAGATCCTGGCCAGGCTCGCGCTCAGGGGCCCTTCGAGTTCGAGGTCGGCGGCGCTTATGTCGATCTCGGCCGCGCCGAGACGGCCCAGTCGCGCCAGGCCGCCGGCGTCGATCCCCAGGGTCTCGCCCGCATGTATGTCAAAGGCGCTGACATCGGCGTCGGAGGCGAGAGTGATCGTGCCGCCGGCGTCCAGACCGTTGACGGTCAGCGTATCCTTCGTGCGGATGGAGACGTTGCGGCCGGCCGTGCCGGCGTCCAGGATGAGGCCGGCGGCCTGGTCTATGGTCAGGTCGCGGCCGGCCTGGATGCCGATGTCGCCGTCCACCCCAGGGGCGAGGACGAGGCCGCCGGAAGCGTCGGAGGCGATGCGGATGTCGCGCCCGGCGCGCATCTCCAGGCGGTTTCTCGGATCGGGCGAGCCGACCGAGGCGCCGGTAAGGGTCGCGGTAGCGAGTTCGATATCGGCCGCGGCGTCGAGGAAAATGTCGCCGCCAGCCGTGAGGGTGGTCGTCAGGACCGAGCCTTCCGAGGCCGTTAGCCGAAGGTCGCCGCCGACCTCGCCCTTCTCGACGCGCAGATCCCCGCCGGCAAGGTCGATGACGCCGTGGCGGCCGGCCCGCAGTTCGGACAGGTCCGCCGATCCTGAAAGCGTGGCGGTCAGGTCGCGGCCGGCGACGAGCCGATAGTCGATGTCGGCCGGTGTCGTGGTGGTGAGCAGGACGTCGTCTCTCGCCTCGACCGCCAGGCTCCGTCGGCCAGTCGCCGACGCGAGCTGCGGAGCGCCGGAGAGCCGCACATCGGAGAGCGTGGCTGATCCGCCGTCAGCGGTCACCGAAAGGCTCTGGCCGACGTTGAGGATGTCCGCGACGACGTCGCCGGCGCTCGATATGAGCCGGATGTCCCCGTTCGCCGTGGCCTGCTTGACCTGGATGGAGGCCGCCTCGAGCCAGAGCGGGCCGGCCTGGACCTCGTCCACGGCGAGCGTGCCGGTCGCACGGATTTTCAGATCGCCGCCGGCCGTGGCCAGAGCGATGGCGAGATCGCCTTCGAGATTGCCGTTCAGGCTCTGGTCGGCTCGCAGTTCAATCTTCGAGGAGGACGAGAGCTCGATGCGCCCTGAGGGCGGGCCGGCGGGATCGCCGCCCAATATCAGGTTGCGACCCGAAATCGCCAGTCGCCGTCCGTCGCCCGAGACGTCGAGATCAAGCCCCGGTCGGTCGCCGTCGAGATCGGTCGCGTCGCCGCGCAGCTTGGCGCTCCCGAGGCGAACGTCGCCCTGGCTGGCGATCAGCAGATCGTCACCGACCTCGGCGTGGCCCACCGTCACGTCGCCGGCGGCGCCGAGAATGGCGTCGGCCCCGACCACCAGCGACCTGATGTCGATCCCCTGGCCCGCCGATACCGTCAGTCCGGACTGCCCGGACTCCTGAAAGCGGCCGGCCGTAAGGGCGTCGACCTCTACGCCGCCTGATCGGCTTGAGAGATCGATCGACTGGCCGGCGAGGAGGGTTCCCGCCCTGACGCCGGCCTCCCCGACGACGGAGATATCCGCTGCGACCTCGGCCGTTCCGATGTCGACTCGTCTTGCTCCGTCGAGGACCGCGTTGCGCTCGGCGCTCAGGGCGCGCACGGTCAGGTCGCCCTGAGTGACTTGCATCTGGACGTCGCGGCCGGCCGCGATCTGGCCAAGCGGCGCTGCGCTGGAAAGATTGACGATCACGTCGCCCGCGTCCGAAACGACATGGGCGCCGCTCGTCGATGGCGAGGCGGCCGTGAAGACGTGGCTGGCGAGCGGCGCCTGGCCGGCCGGGGCGCCCAGGCCCGCCGTACCGTTCAGCGCGCGGATCGACAGTTCGCGATCAAGGCCTCCGCCGGTGGGCGCGTCATGATTCGAGGACGTGTTGGTGAGGTGGGCGCTGCCCAACCAGGCCTGGCCGGCCGCCTTGATGACGATGTCGTCGCCGGCCTTCGCGCTGCCAACCGCCGCATCGCCCGAGGCGGCCTCCACCGTCAGGTCGTCGCCGGCGCTTGCCTGGTCGATCTGCACGTCTGCGCCGTTGACCACGATCGCGGCGCCGGCCTCGACCGTGCCCAGCCGCACGAGGTTCTCGGTGCTGGCCTCGGCCGCGCCTCCGGCTTTGAGGTTGGTCACCGAGAGCGGGCCGGTCTCAGCCACCAGCATGGCGTCGCCCCCGGCCGTCACGCTGGCGAGGTCGAGCCAAGCGGCCGTGGCGGCGATCTGGCCGGCGGTCGCCGAAAGGCTCGTGCCGCTGACGCCGCCCGCGGCGGTGAGCGAGAGGTTTCGGCCGGCCTGGAGCGCGCCGATGTCGAGATCGCCCCCGGTGGCCGTGACGTTGAGATCGCGCACCGCTTGCGCCGAGAAGCCGGCCCCGTAGTCGGCGGCCACCAAACTCACGTCGCGCGCGGCGGCGGCCGAGCCGATGACAAGCGTCCCGTTGGCGGCCGAGAGGCTGAGGTCCTGGCCGGCGTCGGCGCTGTCGATATTGACCGAGCCGGTCAGGGCGGTGATGGCGATATCGCCGGCGGCGGTCGCGGCGCCGGTGACGCTTACCTGGCCTGCGGAGAGCGTGAGATCCCCGGCCGTCGCGGTGACCGCGAGGGTGGTGAGCGTTTCGGCCGCGATCAGGGTGAGATTTCGTGGCGCGGTCAGCGCCGCGCCGATGGTGAGATCGCCGCTGACCGCCTCCAGGGTGAGGTCCCGTCCAAGAGTCAGGGCGCCGAGATCGAACGAAGCCCCCTTCAGGACCGCGTCGCGGGCGGCCTGGGCCAGGACCACCGAAAGCGCTCCGTTGGTTTCGACCAGCAGGTCCTGGCCGGCGGTGACCTCGGTGAGAAAGAGCGGATCGGGCGCACGCACCATGACGTCGCGCGCGGCCGTCAGCCGAATCTCGGTTCCGGTCGGCGCCGTCAAGGCGCCGCTGGCCAGGGGCGCCGCAGGATCGGCGCCCAGCAGGACGTCGCCCCCGGTCCCGCTGGCGGTGACCAGCAGACGCCGGATCTCGCCGACGCCGTCCAGAAGACCCGTCCCGTCGTGATCGAGGTCGAGGCCAAGTCCGGTGAGAGCGACCCGACCCAGGCGGGCGGAGCCATCGGTCGCGCTCACATAGATGTCGTCGCCGGCGCTGGCCTCGCCGATGACGATGGAGCCGGCGGCGGATCTCGTCACCAGGTCGCCCTCGGCCGCGGCGGTCCCAAGGGCGATCGAGCCGGCGTCGATGATGATGTTGGCGCCGTTCAGGTCCGCATCGGGGCCGCTGCCGGTGGTGCGGATCTGGTCGGCGGCGACTAGGCCGGCGGCCTCTATGATGACGTCGTCGCCAGCACGGAGCGTATCGAGGGTCACGTCTGCGCTGGTCGCGGCGAGCCTGGCCTCACGGCCGGCGACCAGCGATCCGGTGGAACCAAGAGCGGTCGCGCTGAGAATAAGGTCGAGGCCGGCGGTGGCTGCGCCGAGATCAATCGATCCGGCCGCCGTGATCTTCGCATCGCCGCCGGCGCTGGCGTTGGCGATCGAGATGTCGCCGGTCGTGGCCGTAAGCTCAAGATCGCCGCCGGCGTCGATGTCGCCGGTGACCGTGATCGCATTCCCTGAGGCTTCGATGCCGAGCCCGGCGTCGATTGAGCCGGCGGCGACGTTTCCTCCGACGGCGACAAGCGAGATCTCGCCGCCAGCGTTCGCCGTGGCCAGGCTGACGTCGCCGGCGCTCGAACTGAGCGAGATGTCGCCCTGCGCCAAATAGGTTCCATCGCCCAGGATGGAATCGGCCGCTATGACGATGTCGCCAAGCGGCGCGGTCGCCGCTCCCGTCGTGGCGAGGGCCGAAAGGCTCGTGAGGCTTAGGTCGCCCGTCTGGCTGGAGATCGCGCCAAGGCCGGCGATCTGGTTGTCGCCGGTGAGGGTGATGTCGCCCGCCGCCGTCGCGGTGAACAGGTCGGTGGTCAGGAGGCCGGTCGACTGGCTGATCGAGCCGGTTTCCGAGACAAGGTTGATCGCGGCCGCGGTGATCGTTGTCGCAAGGTCGAAACTTCCCGTCGAGGTGAGCGACAGCGCCCCCACGCCCAGGTCGACGGGCGTCGAAAACGCGAAGGTGTCGCCCTTAAGGCCCAGATCGTGACCACCCGAGATCCCACCCAGTTCGATGGCGGCCGCCGCGATGGAGGACGAGCCCGAGAGCGTGGTCGTTCCGTCGATCCGCACCGCTTCCGCCGCATGGATGTTCGCCTGCAGGTCAAGCGCGCCGACGATCTCGAGTTTGGCGAGCTTGGTCGCGGCCCCGATATCGGCGGTGATCACCGTCGAGTCGGCGTCCACGATCAGGTCAAAGCCGCCGTCGATGGTTCCGTCGAGGAGGGCTTGATCGGCGGCGGTGATGCTGGCGTCGCCGGTGAGCGTCACCGGACCGGTCAGGGAGACCGAGCCGTTGGCGGAGGCCAGGTTCGAGCCGGCCAGCGTGACGCCCGCGCCCTCCAGAATGACGTCGCCCGTCGCCGCGACGCTTCTTACCGAGAGGGCGCCGCCGACGCCGATCTCGAGTTTGGCCAGTTCGGTCGTGGCCCCGACGTCGGCGGTGATCGCCGCCGTGCCAGCGTCGATCACCAGGTCAAAGCCGCCGTCGACGGTTCCGCCGATGAGGGCCTGATCGGCGGCGGTGATGCTGGCGTCGCCGGCGAGCGTCACCGGACCGGTCAGCGAGACCGAGCCGCTCGCGGAGGTGAGGCTTGAGCCGGCAAGGCTGACGCCCGCGCCGTTCAGGACGATGTCGCCCGTCGCCGAGACGTTCGTCGCCGAGAGGGCGTCGTCGGCGACGAGGGTGACGCCTCCGTCCTCGGCGGTGACCGAGCCCACCGTCAGGTCGCCGCCGATCGCGCGTACTGAAATCCCGCCGCCGGCGGAAAGACTTGTGAGCGTCAACCCGCCGGCGGTGTCGCGGATATCGAGATCGCCGAGAAAGCTCCCGGCCAGGATCGATCCTGCGAAATCCTGGCCGACGAGCCGAACATCCTTCTGGGCGGTCACCGCGCCGGTGGTGATCACGCCCTCCCGGGCCGACAGGTCGAGGTCCCCGCCCACGGTGAGCTTACCCAGGGTGACGCCGGTTTCGGCGTCGATGCTGACCGCGCCGCCGGCGCTCAGGGGGAGGCTGGTGACGAAGGCGCCCCCGGTGTCGATCCGCAGGCCGGTCCCGATCGAGGGCGCTGCGAGGAGACTGTAGTTCGTCAGGCTGGCGGGGCCGGTGGAGACGAGGGCGTCGCCCGCGGCGGCGAGTCCGCTGCTGCTCAGGATGATGTCGCCGCCCACGCCAAGGCTTGCGGCCGTCGCCGTGACCACGCCCGAAATGATCACCGAGCGCGCGACATCGGCACGGCTGTTGACCGCCACGACATAGGCGTTGGCGCTGCTGACGGCGGCGTCGAGCGCCAGGGCGGGGCCATCCGTCCCGCCGCCTGTCGGGACCTCGAAGGCGAACAGGTTCAGATCGTCGCTCGCCGATTCCGCCAGGGTGATCGTATAGGCGCTGACCGAGCCCTGGAGCACGTCGCCCTCCGCTGAGGCGAGGTTCGCGCCGGCCCCGGTGGTCAGCACCGGAGCGACGAGCGCGAGAAGGCCGCGCGTGGCGATCTGGGCGTTGGGGCTTACGGTCACGTAGCTCGTCGCCGCGGCCGCGCCGAAGGCGAGCTGGCTGGTCGACGTTCCGGCGAGGAAGGCCGTGCCGTTCGGCGGCGAGGTGGTGGCCAGCAGGCCGCCGACATTGACCTGGGCGGTGGACCCGAAGATCACGCCTTCGGGGCTGTAGAACCACACATTGCCGCCGGTGGCGCCGGCGACGCTGGAATTGATCGCGCCGTCGATGCTCGCCACACCGGCGCCGAGCCGGTTGAGCAGGATATCGGAATTGGCCTGAAACTCGACGTTCAGGCTATCGCCGGCGCCCAGCGAGAAACCTGTCCAGTCGATCAGCGTGCGCGAATCTCCCAGGGTCAGGGTCGAGTGCGCGGCGGGGGTCGTGGCGTTGGTGAAAGTCGCGCCGTTGGCGCCGTTGGTGGCGATCTGGGCGATCGCGCCGGGCGTCAGGACCAGTCCAGGCGCCACCGCGCCGGTTCCGTCGACGACCTGAGCGGTCGCCGGCGAGCCGCCCAGGGCCAGGGCGGTCAGGATGCCGCAAAGCGCCGAGCAGCAGAGCAGCCTGCGCCTGGGACCGGCCGAGGTCGACAGGACGGGAGCGAATGGGGTCATCAGAAGAGCCTGGCCACGAGGCTTACGAGGATACGGGGGCTGGGCTTCGACTTTGCGGTGGGCAGCGTCTTGTCGAGCGGATGGGCGTAGGCGATGTCGAGATTGACAAGATCGGTCAGGGCCAGGCGCAGGCCCGCCCCCGTCGAGGCCAGGCTGCGGTCCTCTGCGTCGCGGTCGAGGTCGGAGAGGCGGGCGGCGTCGTAGAACGCGTAGCCGGCGACCCGCAGTCTGGAGATCTGGAACGGCCCGGCCCTGACCTCCAGGGAACCGGCCACGCCGCGATCGCCGGTCGCTGCGGCCGGGTCATAGCCACGGCCGATGGTCAGAGCGCCGAAGGCGAGCTCCTCATAGGAGAGAAGCGGCTTTGCAGCGTACTGGCCCAGGATGCGGGCGGAGATCGAGAGGCGCCGGGTGAGATCATAGTCGAGCCCGGCCTGGAGGCGCGCGACAAAGGCCTGCGGGTCGCCCTCGAAGCGGGACATGGCGAAGTCGAGCGGCTGGCTTGCATTGAGGACGTCGAGTCCCTGGCGGACCTCGACGGCGCCGCGTAGCTGGGCCGGCCGCTCGAGCGCCAGGAAGCTCTGATTGGCGCTCACCCTGGCGTAGGCGATCCTGAGCCGGTCTTCGGAGAGTACGCTCTTGGAGGCGAACTTCGTGGTCTGGTCGATGAACGCGAACCCCGTCACGAGATCCAGATTGCGTCGCCGGGCCCGGATCAACGGATAACTCAGGGCCAGGTCGCCCACGACCGAGCGGCTTTCCAGGTCCAGGGGCGCCAGCGTATCGCCCGGGTGGGCGATCCCGTAGGCGCCCGAGGTCAAGAGCCGTAGGCCGTCGGTCCAGATCGGGACCTCGGCGATCGCCTGGACGACCCGCTGTTCGTCGTCGGGCGTGGTGTAGACGACGAGCGAGGTGCGTTCGCCAAACCGGGTCAGCCCCTGAAAATCGGTCCGGCCCAGTACGCTCCAGGGGCCTGCCGCCTCGGACCCGTGGTTTTGCACCGCGGCCATGGCGTTGAACCAGTCGCGCGCTACGGTCACTTCCAGATCGACCGCGCCGCGATCGGTTCCCGAAGGACGCAAGGTCGCCGAGAGCCGGACGCCCGGAACGTCGGTCGCCAGCAGGAGGTAGCGCTGGGCCGTTCCGAGATCGAACGGGCGAAGTCCTCTCAGCTTTTCAATATAGGCCTCGACCTTGGCCTGGGCCGGGCCGGCGTCGCCGCGGACCTGCACCTGATCGATGCGGGCCTCGATCACCTCGAAGGTCAGCGCGCCGCCGCTGATCTTCTGTTCGGGGATCTCCACGCGGGCGAGAATCCCGTGCCGGTAGAGAATGTCGGAGGCGCGGTCGCGGATGTCGCAGATCGCCGAGACCGGAATCTCCTGCTCTCCCAGGCCACGCCAGGACCTGGCCATCTCGGCCTGGGAAACCGCGGTCAGATTGTGGAAGGTCACCGAATGGAGGGTGAATTTCAGATCCGACCCACGCAGCGGGCAGGCGCCGGCGCCCGCCGGCGCGAAGAAGTCGGTCTTTCTACCGGCCGCCTTCTCCAGTTGTTCGGCCGGCTGGAGTTCGGAGGCCGAGGGCGGACGTGGCAGGGATTGCGCCGAGATGGGCGGGAGGGGCCGGCCTGGCGGGCCCTGGGCGTTCGCGTCCGGCGCCACAAGCATCACGCCGAGCGCAAGCGCCGCCGCGAGCCTGAAGCGACCGAGCCATGCCATGTGGTGTTAATCCCTGTCCGAACCTCAGTCACCGGCCCAAGCTCGGCCGTCCGCGTATCGCTAGTTGAGGCGGCGAGCTTCCACGCGGCGATTTTCCGGCGAACCGGGCGCCTTCGGAACCGCGAGCTGCGAATAGCCGTAGCCCTTGGAGATCAAGCGCGAGCCGTCGACGCCCTGGGAGACCAGGAAAGCGCGCACGGAGTCGGCGCGCTCCTGGGAGAGCGCCTGGTTGACGGCTTGGCCGCCGCTGCTGTCGGTATGGCCGGCGATCTCGAAGCGGACGGACTTGAGTTCGTCGCGCTGGATGCCCTGGGCGAACACCCCGGCGTTGGCGCGCGCCTGGTCGGTCAGTTCCGCCGAGCCCAGCTTGAAGTTGATCAGGAGATCGCCCTTGCCGACCTGGCGGACCGGAGCCTGGGTGACGAGGCCGCCGGTCGCCGGACGCGCGGTGGCGGTCCGCGATCCGATCGGAGCGGCGCGCACGGGCTTGGGCGCCGGGCGCTCGGCGGCCTTGCCAGCCCCGCCCAGGCTGAAGCCGCGGGTGACCTTGCCAGGCAGGCAGGTGCCGTCAGGCGCTGTGATCATGTTCTGAGCGCCGCAGTTATCGGTAACAGCTGAATCCTTGGCGCTGAAAGTCTCCACAACATCGTCGACGGAGTACTGCGCGGCAGGTTGCGCGCTCGTCGAGGTCGATATCAGGAAGAGGGCCGAAGCGACGGTGGTTAGAAGTTGGGCTCTCATTAAAAATTCCCCGTCCACAGCTTGTGATTTCAGTACGCGATAGCCAGGGTTGTTTCAAGCGCGCACGAGTGCGGCGCCACCGGTGGCTGTCTTTGTCGGAGCGCGACAAGGCCATCGGGCTAGCGGAGTGTTAACAGAACCCTGCTATTTGTGAAGTTTAGGGTCTGTCTGGGCACGAGGCGGAGCCTCGTGTAGGGCAGGGAACGCGGGAATGGGTGTTCGTTTGAACGCAATCTGGCGCTATCGAGGGATGCGATAATGGCTATTGCGCAAAGGCAAGCGGGCCGCCTGGCGGTCATCAAGACGCAGCTGGGCGCCGACGCCCTGCTGCTGACCGGACTAGAGGCGGTCGAGCGGCTGTCGACACCGTTTGAATTCACGATCGACGTGCTCTCGCAGGCCGGCGAGATCGACTTCGAGCCGCTTCTGGGCACCGCCGTGGAGGTGGAGGTTTCAGGCACGCATGCCGAGTACGGGCGCATTTTCCACGGCATGCTTTGCGAGGCCGAGGCCTTGGATCAAAACCAGGAAGGGGTCGGATACCGCCTCATCGTCAGGCCCTGGACAGCGCTGCTGGCCGCCACCCAGAACGCGCGCATTTTCCAGAACCTGAGCGTCGTCGACATCGTCGAGAAGGTGTTCGTCCAGGCCGGTTTCAACGCCTTCGAAACCAAGGATCTGGTCCGCGCCTATAAGAGCCGCGAATACTGCGTGCAGTTTCGAGAGAGTGATCTCGACTTCGTCTCCAGGCTCATGGAGGAGGAGGGGATCTATTACTATTTCCGTCACGAGGCGGGCGCTCACACCCTGGTGCTGGCCGATTCGCTCAACGCCCATCCCAAGTTCGAGCACGGCGCGATCCCGGTCTATCCCTATGAAGGCGCGGCCCTGGGGCCACGGTTCTGGAAATGGCGTGAAAAGATCCGCTTCGCCCCGGCCAAGGTGGCCCTGAGCGACCACCATTTCCTCACGCCCGACGCGCCGAAGCGTGCGGAACTAAAGGCGTCGAGCGCCCACGCCCTCGACGAGTTCGAGATTTACGACGCCGAGGCCGGGCAGACCCGCTTTGGCGCTGACGCAGGCCAGGACGAGGGGCCGCGCTATGCCGAAGACCGCCTGCAGGCGCTTCGAGCCGAGCGCCGGGTCTTCGCCGGTGAAGGCGACGTCTTCAGCGTGGCGACGGGGGTGCTTGTGGAGGTCGGGGAGGCCCCCCAGTGCCTGACGGTCGCCACCCGTCACCGGGTCGTGATCGAGGCCTATCGTTCGGTTGGCGAGGCCAGGGAGCAGGCGCCGGACGGCAAGGAGAAGATCGAACTCGAGGTGGTTGTCGAGGCCACGCCGTCGGCGACGCCGTGGCGCGCACCCCAGACCACGCGAAAGCCTCGCGCCTACGGGCCGCAGACCGCGCTTGTGGTCGGGACCGGCGGCGCGGTGATCCATACCGACGAGCACGGGCGCATCAAGGTTCAATTCCACTGGGATCGGCTGGGCAAGAAAGACGACGACAGTTCCTGCTGGATACGCGTGTCGCAAGGCTGGGCGGACGCCGGCTTCGGGGCGATTCACATTCCCCGCGTGGGGGAGGAGGTGGTGGTCGACTTCATCGACGGCGATCTCGACCGGCCGATCGTCACCGGGCGGGTTTTCAACGCCAAGCAGAAGCCGCCCTACGCGCTTCCGGCCAACAAGACCCGTTCGTCCTGGAAGAGCCAGACCGTGGGCGAGGCCGGCTCCTATCCGGAGGCCGAGGAGCCCCCCGCAGCCAGCGGCAAGGGCTACAACGAACTGCGCTTCGAGGACCTGGGCGGCTCGGAGGAGGTCTATCTTCACGCCCAGCGGGACCTGAACGCCTGGGTCCGGTTCGACGAGACCCACAAGACCGGCCGCGACGCCACCGAACGGGTGGGCCGCGACAAGAAGGTGGGCGTCAAGCGCCACCTCGCCACGACGCTCGACGACGGGGATGAGACCCGCACCGTCACGACTGGCAAGCGCACGACGACCATCAAGGGCGACGACAGCCTGACGCTCCAGCAGGGCGACCAGATCACCACGGTTCAGGCGGGGAACTATTCCCTCAAGGTCTCCGCGGGCAAGGCAAGCCTCGAAGCGGCCCAGGAAATTCTCCTCAAGGTGGGCGGGAGCAGCATAAAGCTCACCCCCACCGGCATCGAGATCCACGCCATGACGGTGAAGGTGAAGGCCGATGTGGCGCTCCAGGCCGAGGGCGGGGTGACCACCGACGTCAAGGCGGGCATGAAGATGACCGTCAACGGCGCCATCGTGATGATCAATTAGGGAGCGGGCCATGTCTGACTGGGAACGGGTCAAATGGTCCGATGCGCGCCAGATCGTGGGCCTGCTGGATGACGCGGCCGCGGCGGGACTCGGCGAGGTCGCGATGCGGCCGCGCGCCCATTTCGCCGCGCTCCGCGCCCAGAGCGCGCGCGAGCTCGCGACACGGTACCTAGGCCTGGCGCTGCCGCGCCTGGAGACCGTGGCGTGGGCGGCGCGCACCGTGCGCGACGCGCCTGGCGAGCGGACCGCGGCCGAGACGCAGGCCTTGAGAAGTGCGCTCTTCTGGATCCAGGATCCGACCGAGGCGCGGCGCCGAGCCGCCGGCGACGCCGCCGAAAACCTCGAATTCGACAGCCCCGAAAGGTTCGCCGCCCTGGCGGTGTTCTATTCCGGAGGCTCGGTCTCGAGCCCCGAAGGTCCGCCCGTGCTCGCCCCTCGCGAGGCTGCGGGCAAGTTCGCGGCGGCCGCCGTCCTGTTGGCGGCCGCGCGCTCGGGCCAGGGCGAGGCCGTGCTGGATCAGGCTCTGGACAGGGGCGACAGGATGGCCAACGAGGGTGTCGGCGAGGCCAATGGCTGATGAGCCTGACCTTGCAGATCATCAATGTCGAAGGTCTCGATAACGGCCACCCGGTCCGGCTTGTGCTGGACCGGCACGGAGCGGTGATCGGCCGCTCTCCGCACGCCGACTGGAGCCTGCCGGATCCTAAGACCTACATCTCCAGCACGCACTGCGAGATCGATTATCGCGAGGGCGGCTACGTCCTCACCGACAAGAGCACCAACGGCACCTTCGTCAACGGTTCGGCGACCCCGCTTTCGGGCCCGCATGTGCTGGCCGAGGGCGATGAGGTCGCCATCGGCCATTACCAGATCCGCGTCGTGGCCGGCGGCGCGCCCCGTGTGGTTCCGAAGGCCGCGACGGACAGCAAGGGTTGGGCCGGCTGGACGGACTCTGCGCCGGCGGCGGCGTTCTCAGCCGCTCCCATCCCGGCTCCGCCGCCCGCCTCGAGCGGCTGGGACCCGAGCCCCGGTTCGGCCATGACGGGGCGCGGCGCCATGGCGCAGAATTGGGCGCCGCCAAGAACCGATTCGATGACGCCCGCCGCGGCTCCCCCGGCTTCGGCCTGGGGCGGGGCCGCCCCGGCGGGGTCAGCCGAAAGCGTCTGGGGGATCGCGACCCCAGCGGTGTCCGCCGCGCCTTCGCCGGCGCCCGCCTCGCCGGCCACGGCCGATATCTGGGGCCAGTTCGCGGCCAGCAACAGCGTCGACTGGGCGCGCGGGTTCGGCGACCCGTCTCCGCCGCCCTCCGCGGCTCCAGCGCCGAGCGCGGCTCCGTTTGCGAATTCGCCCGCGGCGCCCGCCTGGGGCGCCCCGGCTCAAGCCGGGAACGATGCGGGCTGGGGGGCGCCGGCCGAGGCCCCGCCGATCGCAAACCTCGCTCCGGTTCAACCTGGCGCCCAGGCCATCGCCGCAGGCGCGCCCGCCGGCGTGGCGGCCTCGGCCCAGTGGCAGGCCTTCCTGACCGCCGCCGGGCTCGGCCCCGAGGACCTCAAGGGCGGCGACGTCGAAGCCGCGCGGACGGCGGGCGACATCGTCAAGCGCCTGGTGGCGGGCCTTGTCGTGATGCTTGAAGCGCGCGCGCGCGCGAAGGCCCAGCTTGGCGCGCAATCCACCAGTCTGGAGCTTGACGGTAACAATCCGCTCAAGTTCGCCCGCTCGCCCCAACGGGTCGTGGCCCAGTTGCTCAATCCGGCCGAGCGCGGCTTCATGGGCGCCGACCGGGCCGTCGAGGATGCGTTCCACGACCTGCAGGCCCATCAGATGGCGACACTGGCGGCCATGCAGGGCGCGCTGCGCTCGACCCTGGAGCGCTTCTCGCCGCGGGCGATCAGCGAACGCGCCGAAACTCGCGGCTTGCTGGCCAAGATCTTGCCCGGCGCCCGCGACGCAGCCCTGTGGGCGGCCTATGAGCGCGAGTTCGACGGGGTCGCCAAGGGGTCGGACGAAGCCTTCCTCGATGTCTTCGCCAAAGAGTTCCGCAAGGCCTACGAAGTCGCGGCCGCGCAGATGAAGACGGCGCCGAAACCATGAGCTGGCGAAGGCGGGCTCGCAGACCTTTCAAGGGGAGTTAAGCGATGGGACAACCGGCAGCCCGGATCACCGACATGCACACCTGCCCGATGGTGACGCCCGGCGTCCCGCCGATCCCGCATGTCGGCGGCCCGATCCTGCCGCCCGGCGCGGTCAATGTGATCACCTGCAAGCTTCCCCAGGCCCGGGTCTCCGACATGGCGCTCTGCGTCGGGCCGCCCGATATCATCGTCAAGGGATCGATGAGCGTACTGGTGAACAACCTGCCGGCCGCCCGGCTCGGCGACACCACGGCCCATGGCGGGGTGATCGTCATGGGCGCGCCCACCGTTCTGATCGGGGGTTAGCGCCGGGGGCCGTCAGTTGGGGATTTCATCGACAACCCGATACCAGACCATTTCGGTTTTCCAGTCGCCTGCGCGGGCGGCGGCCTCGAAGCGCTGACGCCAGTCCGGTCCCCGGGGGCCGGCCAGGAGCGTCGTGTCGATCGATCCCTTGGCGGTCACGAGCAACAGGCCTGACCAGCCGGTGTGGTCATTGTCGATGCTCAGGCGCCAATGGTTGGGACCCATCACGACAATGGCGGAGTTCCCCGCCTTGACCAGGGCTTCGATCTGGGCGCGATCGCTGAGGATCGGATCGATCTTGCCTGTCGGCTCCAGGCCGAGCAGGGCGAAATTCAGGGTCGGATCGCCCAGGTTCATGCCGATGACGGCCCGGCCGAAGACCTTGTTGTCGCGATCGGCCTGCGGACTAAGCTCGAAGGTGCGTTGCGGCGTGGTCAGTCGCCGGCCGGCCTTGGAGGTTTCGGCCCTCACGCTGCGGAAGGCGTCGAGCGGATCGCAGACCTCGCGTCCGACGGGCGCCACATGGCTCATATCGACCTCGGCCAGCGGAACGCCGGACGTCTGGATCGCCCGGCCCACCGCGCCCTGCGCCTCCGAGGTGGCCCCGGCGACCCCCGAAAGGTCGACGCTTACGCCGGCCGGGCCTCCTCTGGCGGCGTCGAGGTCGAGCCAGCTGCAACTGATGTTCGGCAGCGCCGCCTCGATCGCGCGTCTGGCGATTTCGGCGTCAGGCGCCTTGGCCACGGAGACCTGCGCCGGCGGGGCGGCGTCCCCGGGCTTCAGGACCAGATACGCAGCTCCGGCCAGGACGGCAGCGAGCGCCAGCGCCCCGCCGCCGATCAGCAGCCCCTTGCGCGAACCCGACGGCGCGGCGGCGGCCCGGGTCTGAGTCTTGCCGGCGTCGCTGACCTGGGAACCGGAGACGTCGTCAGTGCTCGGGACGGCGTCGAGCGCGGCGATCACCGCCTCCATCGAGCGCAGGCGAAGGGCCGGATCGGGCTCCAGCATCCTGGCGAAGACAGGCCTCAGCGAGTCTGGAAGCGGGCTCAGGTCCGGCCCCTTGCGACGCTTGTCGATGGCGTCGACCAGGGTCGCGCCCATGTCGATCTGGCGACCGGCTGCGAGCGAGAGGATGACCAGGGCCAGGCTGTAGATGTCGGTCCAGGCGCCGACCTGGCGGTCGTAGTCGCCGAACTGCTCCGGGGCCACATAGCCAAGCTTTCCGGCGAAGCCGTCTCCGACGATCGTGGCGTTGGACGGATCGAGGTCCTTGGCGATCCCGAAGTCGATGACCTTGGCGCCGGCGAGATTGCGATCGGGCAGCAGCACGTTGTCGGGGGCGATGTCGCGGTGGATCGCGCCCAACTCGTGGGCGACCGCCAGGCCCTCGGCGAGGCGGCGGGTCAGCGCGGAGAGTTCGCTCGCCGTGGGCTTCAGCTCGCCAATCAGGTCCGCGAGCGGGGCCCCGTCGATATATTCAGTGACGATATAGAAGACGCCCAGGCCGGGTTCCTGGGCCAGCACCCTGTACTGCACCAGGGCCGGGTGCTGCAGGCGCGTCAGCGTCCGCGCCTCCTTGCGGAACATGGCCTGGACCTTCGGATCGGCCGCCAGGTGCGGCAGCATCACCTTGATCGCCACGCGCTCGTCAGAATTGACGTTGGCGCCCTCATAGACCTCGCCCATTCCTCCGCGGGCGATGAAGCGCTTGACCTCGTAGATGTGGTTGAGCACCGCGCCCACAGCGACGCGGCCGGTCTCGGGGGGCTGCGCGCTGTAGCCTGAGCCCGCCCCGCCAGTCGCCGCGCCGCCAGTCGACATCTCGCCGGGCAGGGCCACGATGGTGCGCTGCGGATCCGGGGCGACGTGCGCGGGGGCCGGCTGCTGCGCCTCTGGCGGCGGCATGAAGACGGTGCGTTCACCGCCGGCGTCCGAGGGCGCGTCTGGAACCACGTCTGGCGAGGCGTCGTCAGTCAGGCCCTGGTCAGCGTCCGCCGCCGTTTCCTGGGCCTGGTCGCCATCCCCGGTCTTCGCGCTCGCCTGGGCCTCGCCCATCAGGTTGTCGCTCGGGGTCGGATCGTCCGCGTCGGGGCTCATGGGTCGGTTCCGGCCAGGCTGAGGGCGGTGATCTCGTCGCAGCCCACCGCCACCATGGTGACGTTGTCCGGCGCGCCCCTCGAAAGGCAGAGTTCTAGCAGCCTTTGGCAGGCCTGGCTTGGCGAGTACTGCGTCAGTCGTTCGGCGATCTCGTCGTCGGAGACCACGCCGGTGAGGCCGTCGCTGCAGAGCAGGAATACGTCCCGCGCCTCGACGTGGTCCTGGATAGCGTCAAGTTGCAGGTTGGGGTCGACCCCGACGGCGCGTGAGATCACATGGGCCATGGGGTGCCCGTTGGTTTCGTCGGGCCGCAACAGCCCGGCCTCGACCATGTCCTCGACCTGCGTGTGGTCGCGGGTAAGGCGGATCAGCGAGCGGCTACGCAGGAGGTAGATGCGGCTGTCGCCGGCCCAGAGGCAGGCCATGCGTCCCTGGTCGAGATAGAGCGCCACCACCGTCGAACCCATGCGCTGGCCGCTTTGGCGGCTGGCGGCGAGGATGTCCTGATTGGCGGCGAGGACGGCCCCGGCGATGGCGTCGAGATTGCGGTCAAAGTCGCCGTTGAGCGCCGCGCGCTCGACCTGGCTGACAATGCTCTGCGAGGCCCATCGGCCGTTCTGGTGTCCCCCCATGCCGTCGGCGACGACCCAGACGCCTGCGTCGTCGCGCAGGATCATGGAGTCCTCGTTGGCCGGACGGACGAGGCCCTCGTGGGTCAGCCCGAAGGTGTTGAGACGAAACCTCTGCCTCACGCCAGCCTCGCATGATCTTCGGCCCGCAGGCCACGGATGAGCAGGTCGCCGGGGGCCATGGCGGCCACCACCGCGCCGGCCTGGTGGCGGCCGCCGCCCAGCGTCCACCAGAGGCCAGGCCCGGGAGGTTGCGGCGTGAAGGCCGCAAAGGCCTCGGCCGTGGCCGGCTCGGGATCGAGGGCCGCTTGGGCGGCCTCGATCAGGGCGTCGGCGTCGCTCCCACGGGCGAGGCCTTCGAAGAGTTGGCCTTCCATGCGCCGGGCGATCTCCGCGCCTTGCGCGGCGGCCTGAGACCAAGTCATGGCGTCGATCGCCAGGACAAGCAGGAACCTGCGCCCGGCGCTGTCGATGGAAGCGGTCAGGGCGCCGGCGCGCCATCCCTGGCCCAGGAGGCCCGGCCCGGCGACAAACCGCCAGGGCGGCGCGGCGCCATGGACGGCCGCGAACTCCGGCCCAAGGCGCGCCTGGGCCTGAACGATCAGATCGCTGGCCCAGCGGTCCCAGGCCTCGTGGGCCGCCGGATCCAGGCCGCGCTGTATGAAGTCGCCGTGGGCCGGGGTCTTGCCGAAGACGATGGCTCGAGGGGCGGAAGAGGCGGGACTCATGCGTGAGCCCCTAGAGTTGCGGCGGGCAACGGAACGACCAGACCCCGCCGCGATTGAAGGGGTTGTCCTCGCCCGGCAGGGTGATCCGGAAAGTGACCGAGGCCGCGCCCTCTCCGAAGGTCGCCTTGAAGCTGGTCGGCCCAGCGTTCTCCTTGCGCGCGGCGTCAAACAGCCGGAACGCGGCCCAGGGGCCTTCGAAGGCGTAGCGGCCAGCCTCCTTGTCGCCCGAATAGAGCGTCACGCTTGCGCTGGGGAGGCCCCCGGCTGGCGACCAGGCCAGTTGCCGCTGGCCGGCTTGACCAGCCTCGAAGGTGTGGGCGATGCCGCCGACGGCGATATCGGCCCGGGTGACCGCGCCCCCGAAGGTGGCGGCGTCGACTTTCAGGGTGACGCCCGAGGCGAGCAGGTCGCGAATCGCCGCGGCCTTCTGGAATTGCTCGGCGCTGGCCGGGTGGAAGGCCGCCGAGACCGGGCTGTCGGTGCGCCAACGCCAGACCGGGCCGCTGGTTTCGATCAGGCTCGCCAGGCGGTCGCGGGTGAAGGCGTCGAACTGGCCGTTCATCCCGAACATCCGCAGGAGGTCGCTCACCGGGGCGTCGTTCTGCGAGGCGCCGACAAACGGGTAGCGGCCCTCGGTCACGCTGCGGCAGGTCCCGGCCAGCTGTTGCTCATAGGTCTGGCCAAATGCGTTGGAGGCCGAGGTCGCCGCCGCGGCCTGGCCGGTCTGCGAGACGCTGGAGGCGAAACCCTGCAGCAGCGGCGGCGCGCCCGCCGCGGCCGAGGCCACCTCGCCCAGCGCGGTGGCGAGTGCGGCCTGTGTCGTGGCCCCGCCGCCGCCGCCGCCGGCGACGTCGGCGGCCGTCTTGGCCGCGCCAGCCTGGCGGATCGCCGTGATCAGGCTGTCGACGGGAGCGGCTGCGGCGCCGTCCCCGGCGTAGTCGTTCGTGGATTTGAAGTGGGTCTCGATCATTCCGCCGGCGCCGTCGCCGGCCGCGCCCCCGCCGCCGGCCGAGGCTGCGGCCTTCTTCAGAGCGTTGGGCGCCCGCAGCTTGGAGAGCACGCCCTTCTTGACGGCGGCTGCGGCCTTGTCCTTGGCGGCCTGGGCCGGATCCGGGGCGCTGAGGAAGGTGTTGCGGCGAACCTCGAGCAGAACGAGCTTCAGGGGCGAGGGCGTGGCGGTAAGCGCGCCGAGCGCCGCGGGGTCGTTCAGATAGTCGGCCGGACCCAGGCTGGCGATCACCTCTTCCCAGGCCTTGATGTAGTCGCGGGCGTAGAGCGCCGCGATCCCTGGCCTGATCGCCGCGAGTTGGCTTCGGATGGCGGTGACGTCGCCGTCGTCGCCCATCACCCAGAGATCCTTCTCGAGATCCTTGGCGATGGTCTGGCCGGCGTCGGCATAGGCTTTCTCGAAGCCTTCGCGGGTGAAGAAGTAGGGGACTTGCAGAGCCAGGACCTGCTCGCCGCCGGCGAAGGCGCGCGCATGGCCAGGGGCCAGCACGTTGGCCGCGGTCCAGCCCGGCTCGCCGCTGGCGGCCGCCTTCTGCTTGAGGATCGCGTAGGCGCGGTCGGAGAGCGACATGGTCTGCGCGACCGCCCGGGCCGAGGCGACCAGGCCCGCGTCGAGCGGGGCCGCGCCGTCCGGCCAGACGCGGCCCAGTTGGGGATCGTCAAGCAGGGCTTGCAGGTGCTGGCCCAGTTCCTTGCGAACTCCCGCCCGGTCGGCTCCGGGATAGAGGTTCTGAGCCCAGTCGGCCTCGACCCAGGCCTGGATCGCGGCGCGGTCGAGCGGACCCTGGCCGCCCAGCATCAGATAGGCTTTGAGGGGGTCGTAGAGCGCCAGCGGGTCGGACGGGTTATCTTGCAGGTAGCGTTCAAGCCGAAGCAGGATCCGGGGAAGCATGATCCGCTGGAGGGCTTCGCGATAGGCCTGGTCGGCGCGATCGGAGTGCCCCTTCTGATAGAGCCCGAAACGCGTGGCGAGCGGCGGGCCGCCTTCGGCGCGTTCACCGTAGCCGCGCGGCAGATCGCGCAGGCTGCGCAGGATCGACAGACTCTGCTCCAGATCAGGATCGGTGCTGCGGACCTCGACAAGGTCCAGGCCGGCGGTCTGGATTTCCTGGCTGGTCGCGCGAGCGTCGGCGCCCAGGGTGTCCTGAAACTGGCGGTTGGCGAGGAAGCTCACGGTCCAGGCCGTCAGCACCAGGGCGCAGGCCAGGGCGATAGCCGTCGCGCCGCCAAGCAGCACGGCGCGTCGGCGCGCCTTGGCGACTGGCGAGGCCTGGGCCAGGCCCGCCTCGCCAAAGACGACGTCCTGCAGGAGGCGATTGAGGAAGTAGGCGCGACCCTGGGTTTGGGCGGGTGGAGGCGCGGTCTCGTAGAGGGTCGCCGCGCCGGCGAGCAGCCGGTCCAGCGGCGTGCCCTGCTGGACCCCGCTGGTGAGGTAGAAGCCGCGCAGCGGGGCGAGTTCGTCCTTGGCGTCTTCCGGGAAGGCTGAATCGAGAAAGCGGACGATGCGCGAGCGCATGGCCTCGAGTTGCGGCGCAAACCCCAGGATCAGGCCCCGGCGCCGGGCGTCGAGGTCTTCTTCCAGTCTTTTTGCGCAGCGGTCGGCGGCGGCCTGCCGGACCTCGTCGAACGCGCTGGCGTAGTCGGCCGGCGTTAGCCTGCGGGGCGCGGGCCACGGGAAGGTCGCGCCCAGCACCGCGCGCCGACCCTCGACATCGAGATCGTCGTAGAATTCGCTGAACCCGGCGATGAGGTCGGCCTTGGTGAAGACCACATAGACAGGAACCGTGATCTCCAGGTCCTGCTGCAACTCGGCGATCCGGCGGCGCACGGCGTTGGCGTGGGCGTCGATCGAGGCCAGGTCTCCGGCGGCGATCTCGTCGAGGCCGATGGCGACCAGAACCCCGTTGATCGGCTCAAGCGGGCGGTTGCGCTTCAGCAGGCCGAGGAAGGCGCGCCATCCGTCCTGATCGCGCTCAGCGTTGGAATCCTGGCTCGTATAGCGTCCGGCGGTGTCGACCATGACCGCCTCGTCCGCGAACCAGAAGTCGAGGTTGCGGGTGCCGCCGACGCCTTTGAGCGCGGCCTCGGAATAGGGAAAACGCAGGCCGGAGTTGAGAATGGCCGTGGTCTTGCCGGCGCCTGGCGGCCCGATGATCACATACCACGGGCGGCTGTACAGATAGTCGCGCCGACCGCCGCTGGAGGTCCGAAGCGACTTGAGCGCCTCCGACATCCGCGTCGACAAGGCCTGGGCCTCGCCGTCGGCGGGCTGGGCCAGGCTTTTCTCGATCCGGTCGGCCGCACGGCGCGCCGATAATACGCGCCAGGCCGCGAGCCCGGCCCAGACGGCGAAAACAAGCAAGACCAGGAGAAGGCGCATCGGCAGCGGCCGAGCGAAGGCCGCGAATATCGGCAGGGCCAGCGCCAAGACCATCGCGCAGAGGAGCGCGGTGGCGATCGATGCGAACCACCAGTTGGAGACGAGTTTCCTCAAGGCCTTCATGGGGTCAGTCCCGTCGCTCAATCACGATTTCAACACGACGATTCAGAGCCTTGCCCTCGGCTGTATCGTTCGAGGCGATCGGTTGACCGTCGCCATAGCCCTCGGCGCTGACGCGGGAGCGATCCGAGAGGCCGCCCCCGATCAGGCCCGCCACCATCCGCGCGCGCGCGGCCGATAGCGCGAAATTGTCGGGGAAGGTCAGGCCTGAGACGCGATCGCTGTCGGCGTGCCCCTCCACCCGGACCGGCCCCGGCTCGGTCTCGATGGCCGCGGCTATGCGGTCAAAGAGCTGTCGGTGGGCGGCGTTGAGCTGATCGGATCCGGACTTGAAGAGGGCGCCCACGGTGGTGCGCACCCGCACGGTGGCGGCGTTGGTGTCCACCGCGACAAGGCCCGCGGCGATCTCGGGCGCAAGGAAGGTTCGGATGCGCCCGGCCTGCGGGCTCTCGGTCGGAGCCAGCGCCGGCGCCGAGCGCGAGACCCTGAGCGGCTGGCTCGGATTGACCGCGGCCAGGGCGGTGGCCGACGGCCCCCCGGTCTGGGCCAGGATCAGGCGCGCGATCAGGTAGATGACGAAGAGGCCCGCCAGCGCCCCGGCGCCGGCCAGCGCCAACGGCGTCCAGAGCCCGATCTTGCGCCGCGGGGCCTCGATTCCGCGCCAGTTGGGCGAAAGCTCGGTCATCGAGAGGGTCTTTGGGTGGTTGAGGGCGAGGAAGGCCCTCTGCATCCACTCCTGGTGCAGGCGTTTGCCGTCGGGCATGACCCGGTGGCGGCCCTCGAAGCCCGCGGCCATGCAGGCGTGGTAGAGTTCGAGCAGATCGGCGTGCTCGGCGGGGCGGGCGATCATCTCTTCAAGCATCTGCCAGAAGCGGTCGCCGCCGATGTTCTCGCCGAAGAACCGCACCAGGAGGCTGCGCCTGGCCCACTCGGCCGCATCGGCCTCTTGGCCCGGCAGGTTGAGCGCCACGTCGTCGGCCGTGGCGCAGAGGGCGTAGACCGCGCGCCTTGCGGCCTCTTCGCTGTAGACGGCCTTGATGTCGCTCGCGAAGGCCTCGATCTGGCTCGAAGCCTTGCCATGCAGGTCGGGGAGGGTCAGCTTGGCCCGGCCGGCGCGTACCGAGGCCAGCAGGGCGAGCAGACGCGCCGAGCGCGCGGCCATCAAGTTGCGCGGGGCCGCCGCCGCGGGTGGTTCGGGCACGTCGTCACGCGTGGCGAGCCGCGGGTCCTGGGTCGCCGGCGGCGGCGGGGGCGGCGCCTGATCTTTCAGGCGTTCGAGCGGCGAGGGCCGAAAGACGGTTCGATTGGGCCCCTGACCGCCGTTTTCATCACTGGTCATCGACTATCCCCGGCGCGGAAGCCTCGTCCTGGGACGAGGCGCGTGCGCGCTACCATTCCACCTTTGTCTTTGCGCGCCGTAAACCGCTGGTCCGGCTGACGGCGAATCCGGAATGTGGCGCGGAGCACGCCCAGCCTTGCGTCTGGCGTGCCCCCGACCTTTAGGGCGCAGGAAGACATTAACGCGTCCTCTTCACCCACCAGAGTTCAAGCTTGATTTCGGGCCAGTCGCCGGCGACGTGCAGGCCAAGCGCCGGAGCCGTCGCGAAATCGCGCCAGTCCGCAGAGTTCCGATCAAGCTCGAAATAGACGTAGCCCGGTAGAACGCGAATCTGCGGCGGTGGAGTAGGGGTGGGCGAAAGTCCGACGCCGGAGTGCAGCGACGATCCGACGATGTCGCGCATCTTCTGGACCGAGCCCACCTTGGCGTGGCTGGCGAACCGGCCGCGCAGTTCCTCGAGCGGGGTGCGCGCGCTCACTGCAAGATAGAAGTTGCAGGTCTGGAAGAGGGCGTGGTCGGTGATGGTCGCGGTGTAGGCGCCTGGTCCCACCGAATCCAGCCGCATCTGGCCTGCCGAGCGGTCGAACATGGCCGAAAGCGCGCTCTGCAGAGCCTCGAACACGGGCTCGAAACTCGCCTGCAGATCCTCGTGATCATAGGGCGCGAACGTCGGCGGACGTCGATAGTCGCTGCGGGTGAGCGTCGAGAGTTCGCCGGTCATGGAGACGAACACCTCGTAGAGCCGCTCGGGGTGGACCATGGGCAGGGACTTCAAGTGCGTCAGCACCGGGCTCCAGCGGTTCAGCGCCTGCAGGAGCAGGAAGCTCGCAAACGTCTCGGCTCCGCCCTCGGCGGATTCCACCGCTCGCTCGGCGAGTTCGTCGACCCGTTGTTCGGTCCGCCCGAGGATATCGGTCAGGAAACCCGCCAGCCGGGTGGCGGCGCGGATGTCGAGGCAGGGCGGGATATAGCGTTCATCGAACTCGACGGCGCCGTTCCTGACCTCGCGGATCCGCGCAAGACCAAGGCAGATGCGCCCGTCGGTCTGCTCGCGGGTGACGCCGTATTGCAGGTTCGGGGTGGCCGTCTCGATGGCCTCGGCGGCGCGCTCGGCCGAAAAGGCGTCATAGACCTCCTCCTCGCCGACCGCAAAGCGGCTGGTGGGTTTGGGCGTGTTCGCGAACTCCGCCGATCCGCTCTGGCGCGCGGGGAGGGTCAGGTAGACGATCGCATCGCGCGTATCGCCGGGCACGTCCAACGGCGGCGGGGGCGGCATGTCTTCAGGAATGGCGAACGGCGTGCCGTCGGCGAGCACGCCGCGGCACCGTTCGATGGCGAACTTGCCAAGCGAGGCCAGACTTTCGTTGATCGCCAGGTCGGTGACGCCCCAGGGATAGGGACGAAGCACCCGCGTGTTGGCGCGAACGAGCGCGTCCAGAAAGCGGTCCTGCTGTTGAAAATGCTGGGGGCGAAGAAACAACCCTTCACGCCACGCGACGCGGCTTTCGCCGGCCATATGCTACCCCCCAAGACTAAAAACCACACCTTAAGCGCGACATATAATCACGTCCGGGGCCGATCCTGAAGTAGAACTAAACACGAGGTTCGCGTATTGCGACCTTGATCGGGAGCTGGGGCGATGGATCGGTCTGACGGCGAGGAGGGGCTCTCCCTCGACCCGCGAACATGGGGCGGATCTGGCGCGCCCGATCCGGCCGGCGGGGCGCCTGGCCAGATGGACTTCAAGCCTGACGCCCGAGGACCTGGCGCCGGCCCTCGTAAACTCAAGGTCGCGATGCTGGCCGGGGGGACGCTCGCGGTGCTGGCGGCGCTTGTCGGCGGCTATTTCTATGTTGTCGGCCAGGATCGGGATCCGGCGGCGGCGGCGGAAAGCGCGGGTGAGGCGGCCCGAAGCGAGCGCCGGGTGCTGGTGATCGCCGAGGCTCAAGGTCTGGCCCAGGCCCTGAAGGACGCGGGTGTTCCGGGCGCGCAAGCCGACACCGCCGCAGCCGCGGCCCTGGCGGCGCTCCCGACCGGCAAGGGCGATATCCAGGTCGAGGCGAGTTTCCGGCGCTTGGACGGAGGCTTGGACCTTCTCTCTCTTCAGGCGCGGTTCGCCGATGGCGTGGGTGTCTCGCTCGAAAGGCGGGGGGCGACCTACCGCGCCGAGGCGTTGGCCAGCGACCTGCGCACCGAGTTCCGGGTGGTGCGCGGCGAAATGGACGCCGAGAGCTTCTACTCCGCGGCCGTGGCCGCGGGCCTGCACGATTCGCTGGTCCAGACCTTCGCCGCCGCCTTCGCCTTCGACTTCGATTTCCAGCGCGAGATCGCGCCGGGCGACGTCTTCGAGGCCAGCTACGAGGAGGCGGTGAGCCAGCAGGGCGAAGCCGGCAGCGCGCGCCGGCTGGTCTATGTCTCGCTGACGACCCGCGAAAAGTCGCGGGCGCTCTATTGGTTCGAGGCCCGCAAGGGCTGGTTCGACGGCGCCGGGCGCAGCGTGGTCCGCAGCTTTATGCGTACCCCGGTCGAGGGCGCGCGAATCTCCTCGACCTTCGGGCCGCGCCACCATCCGGTGCTGGGCTACACGCGAGTGCATAAGGGAACCGACTTCGCCGTGCCGATCGGCGTCAAGGTCTACGCCTCGGGCGACGGCAAGGTGATCATCGCCCGGCCGGGCCGTGATTTCGGCAACTGGGTGCGGCTGCAGCACAAGGACGGGGTCACGACCACCTACGCGCATCTGTCGGCCTACGCTCCGAACATCACCGAAGGCGCGAGCGTCCATCAAGGGCAGGAACTCGGCCTTAGCGGCAACACCGGGCTCTCATCGGGACCCCATCTTCACTACGAATTGGCGATCGACGGAGTCCAGGTCGACCCGATGACCCATGTGACTTCGGAAGGCGAAACCCTGACGGGCGAGCAGCTCAAGATCTTCATGGCGGAACGGGACCGGATCGACGGTCTGCGAGCCCAGGCTTCCTAAGCCCGCCGGCGGCCATCAGCCCGGCGGCCGCAAGTCCAAGGCCAAGGGTCACGCCTAGCGATCCGTTGAGGCCGTCGGCGCCGCCGCCCCAGAGCGCCGGACCGACGAGATCGATGTCGAAGATCGCGCCCTGGGCGTGAAAGCCCGGGTTCGGCGAGACGCCCAAAAGGCTCTGTTCGCACCAGTTCCAGGCCCAGTGCGCGCCGATCGGCGCGACAAGATTTCCGGTCCTCAGCGCCAGCAGGCCGAAGACCGCCCCGGCGAGCGCGATGTTGACGAAGGCCAGGGGCCCGCTGGCCGCGCCAAGGCCATGGGCGGCTGAGAAGATCAACGAGGTGACCGCCAGCCCGACCCAGGGGCCAAGGCGCGCGGCCAGCAACGGCTGCAGCCAGTCGCGGAAGAAGAGTTCCTCGGCGCCGGCTTGCAGCAGTACAAGCCCTGCGGCGAGCAGGGCGCCGGCCCACATGCCCGGCGCCGGCATCACGCTGGCGCCGCCAAATCCTGCGGAGAGGGCCATGGCGACGGCCAGGCTGGCGACGCCGGTCAGCACTCCGGCGCCCGCTTGACCCGGACTAGGCCGAACCGAGGGGGGCGGACGGCCCTGGATGGCGTTCAAAAGCAGGCCTGAACCCGCCAGCCCGCCAAAGAGCACGACCATGGCGACCGACCCCAGGACCGCGTGACCCTCGAGCGCCATGGCCGCCAGGGCGCGGGCTCCGCCCATCAGGCAGAGCAGGATGAGGACGCTGACTCCGACGGCGGCCCAGGCCCGCCACTGGCGTCTCGCCTGATCGACCGCCGCGATCCACGGATTGTCGAAGTCCAGCCGATACATTCCCCCGCCCCCCAGGCCCGGCGAACGCGGCGCGGCAGCACGCGGCGGGACGCCTGTTTTGGATTTGACCGGGTTGGCGGCCGACTTCAACTGGAGATTGTCAAAAGCGATCGCTCATGGGATGAAAGTTCAGGCCGTCGAAGACGGCGTCCAGGCAGATCAGGGCGTCGCTTTCGCACATCTGTCGTCGCTCTGTTCAGTCGGCCTGACCGCCGCCCAGGGCCGCGTAGAGCGCGACCTGGTTGCGCAGATTGGCCCCGCGAAGCTGAAGCAGCGATTGCTGGGCCGAGAACAGGTTTCGTTCGGCGTCGAGGACTTCGAGATAGATGGCGATGCCGTTCGCGTAGCGAAGCTGCGCCGTCTCGGCCAAGCGCTCCTGGGCCGCCACGGCGCGTTCCTGGGCGAGGATCTGGGCGGCGATGAAGCGTCGGCCGGCCAGGGCGTCGGCGACATCCTGGAACGCGGCCTGGACGGTGCGCTGATAGGTGGCCGCGGCGATGTCGCGCTGGGCGCGGGCCGAGTCGAGCTGGCCGCGCCGCGCCCCCCAATCAAGGATCGGCAGGGTGACGCCGGCGCCGTAGTTCCAGGCGCGGCCGTCCTCCCCGACCAGATCTCCGAGCTCGCGGGAGGCGTAGCCGGCCGCCCCGGTCAGGGAGATGCGTGGGAAGAAGGCGGCGCGGGCGGCGCCGATATTGGCGTTGGCGGCGCGGAGCTGGGCCTCGGCCTGCATGATGTCGGGCCGGTTGACCAGCAGGTCGGAGGGCAGGCCCGCGTCGAGCCGGTCGAGCATCTGCTGCTGCGCCAGCGGCAGGGCCGGGGGCAGGGCGGCGGTGTCCACGGGGCCGCCGACCAGGACGGTGAGCAGGTTGAAAGCAATGGCCTCGGTCCGGCGCAACTCGGCGAGCTGGGTCTGGGCGTCGGTCAGCAGGGAGACGGACTGGTCGTAGTCGGCCGAGGACGTCACGCCGGCGTCAAGCCGCAGCCGGGCGATCTCCAACCCTTCCCGGCGCGAGGCCAGCGTCCGCTGCGCCAGCGCGATCCGCTCCTCGTTCTCGCGCAGGGTCATATAGGCCACGGCGACCTGCCGGATCAGGGAGAGGCGGAACGCGCGCTGCCCCTCGACGCTCGCCAGGTAGCTGTAGCGCGCGGCCTCCGAGAGGTTGCGGACGCGGCCCCAGAAGTCGAGCTCGAAGGCCGATATTCCAAGGTCGAGGTCGTAGGAATCGGCGGTCACCGCAAGGCCCGTTCCCGTGACGCCGGCCGGCTGCCGGGCGCGGCCCGCCGATCCGCCCAGGTCGACGTTCGGCAGTTGGGCCGAGCGCTGGATGCGGTACTGAGCCCGCGCCTGCTCGACCTGCGCCACCGAGACCGCGAGGTCGCGGTTGTTCGCGAGCGCCGTGGCGATCACGGCTTGCAGTCGCGCGTCGGCGAAGAAGTCGCGCCACGAGACCTGGACGGCGGGGCGCGCGCCGGGAAGCGGCTCGCTGAGCGGGAAGGTCTGCGCCACCGGCGGGGTCGGCTGGACATAGGGCGGCGCCAGCGAACAGCCGCCGAGCGCCGCCGTGGCGAGCAGGACGGGCCAGCTACGCATGGGGCGGCTCCTCGCTTGCATGCGGCCCAAGCGGTCTGCGGCGGGTCAGCCACCGCCTGGCCGAAAGGTAGAAGACCGGGGTGAAGAAGACGCCGAGCAGGGTGACCGTGATCATCCCGCCGATGACCCCGGTGCCGACCGCCTGACGGCTGGCCGCGCCGGCTCCAGAGGCGATGAACAGCGGCACCATGCCCAGGATGAAGGCCAGGGAGGTCATGATGATCGGCCGCAGCCGCAGGCGCGCGGCCGAGAGGATGGCGTCGGTGGCGCTCTTGCCCTCCTCTTCCTGCTCGATGGCGAACTCCACGATCAGGATGGCGTTCTTGGCGGACAGGCCGATGATCGTGATCAGGCCGACGTTGAAGTAGATGTCGGCCGAGAGCCCGCGCAGCAGGGTGAAAATGACCGCTCCCAGCACCCCGATCGGCACGCCGAGCAGCACCGAAAGCGGGATCGGCCAGCTCTCATAGAGGGCGGCCAGGACCAAGAAGACGATCAGCAGCGACAGGGCCAGCAACATGACGACCTGGGCGCCCGCCTGCTTTTCCTCGAAGGCGATGCCGGTCCACTCAAACCCGAAGCCCGCGGGCAGCAGGCGCGCGGCGATCTGCTCCATTTCCGTGAGCGCCGCGCCGCTGGACTGGCCCGGCGCGGCCGCGCCCGAAATGGTCAGGGCGGGATAGCCGTTATAGCGCTGGAGCTGGGGCGGCCCGGCGGTCCACTGGGCGCGACTGAAGGCCGAGAAGGGCACCATCTGGCCGCCGGTGTTGCGGACCTGCAGGTTCAGGATGTCGTCGGGCGTCATCCGCTGGCTGGCGGTGGCCTGGATGAGCACGCGGGAAATATTGCCGTTGTAGGTGAAGTCGTTGGCGTAGGACGAGGCCAGGGCGATGGAGAGGGTCGCGTTGATGTCGCCGATGTTGAGGCCGAGCGCGCGGGCCCTCACGCGGTCGATGTCGAGATAGAGCTGCGGGGCGTCCGGCTGGCCTTCGGCGCGAACCCCGATCAGCAGCGGGCTCTTCGCGGCCTCGGCGAGGAACTCGTCGCGGACCTTCGTCAGGGTGGCGGAGTCGGCCCCGCCGCGGTTCTGGATCTTCATACTGAAGCCGCTGGAGGTGCCGAGCGAGGGGATCGGCGGCGGGTTGAGCGCGAAGATGTTGGCGCTCTTGACCTGCGACAGCGCGGCCATGGCGCGCGCGCTCAGCGCCTCCACGCCATGTTCGGCGCCGGCCCGTTCCTTCCACGGGTGCAGGGAGATGAAGCCCATGGCGGCGTTCTGGCCTTGGCCGAAGAAGTTGAAGCCGTTGATCATCACCACGTCGCGGACCTCGGGCTGCTGCTTGAAGAAGGCCGAGGCCTCGTCGATGGCCAGTTGGGTGCGGTCGGCGGTGGCGCCCGGGGGGGCGTCGATGGTCACCAGCAGCACGCCTTGGTCTTCGGACGGCAGGAAGCCGCCGGGCAGGCGCGTGTAGAGCAGACCGGTCAGCAGAACCATGACCAGGAAGACGACCAGCCAGCGGAGCGGCGCCGACAGCAGCTTGCCGACGCCGGTCTGGTAACCGTCGGCCATCCGGTCGAAGCCGCGATTGAAGCCGCCAAGGAACCGGTCGGCGAAGGCCTGCAGGCGATTGCGCGGCCGCTCGGGTTCGTGGAGGCGATGCGGCTTCAGCAGGGTCGCGCAGAGCGCCGGCGTGAGCGTCAGGGCGAGCACCGCCGAGAAGCCGATCGAGACCGCCAGGGTCACCGAGAACTGCCGATAGATCCCGCCGGACGTCCCGGGGAAAAAGGCCATCGGCAGGAAGACGGTGATCAGCACCAGGGTGATGCCGATGATCGCCGAGGTGATCTGGCCCATGGCCTTCACCGTCGCCTCGCGGGGCGGAAGGCCTTCCTCGGCCATGATGCGTTCGACGTTTTCGACGACGACGATGGCGTCGTCCACCAGGATCCCGATCGCCACCACCATGCCGAACAGCGACAGGATGTTGATGGAGTAGCCGAAGACCAGCAGCCCAAAGCAGGCCCCGGCCAGGGCCACCGGCACGACGATGGTTGGAATGAGCGTCGCGCGCCAGTTCTGCAGGAACAGGAACATGACGATGAAGACCAGGGCCATGGCCTCGATCAGGGTCTTGATCACCTCCTCGACCGAGGCGCTGATGAACGGGGTGGTGTCGTAGGGCGTCGACCAGGCGATGTCGGCCGGGAAGGACGGGGCAAGCTCGTCGAGCCGGGCCCGGACGCCCTCGGCGGTGGCCAGGGCGTTCGCGCCGGCGGTGAGCTGGATGCCCATCCCGGCCATGGTCTTGCCGTTGAGCGTGGAGCCGCTCAGGTAGCTTTCGGCCCCCAGCTCGACCTTGGCCACGTCTCCCAGATGGATCGCCGAACCGTCAGGATTGGCGCGCAGGATAATCTGGCGGAACTGTTCGGGCGTCGTGAAGCGGTTCTGGGTGATGACCGTGGCGTTGAGCTGGCTTTTATCGGCGGTCGGCTGGTCGCCCAGGCTGCCGCCGGCGGTCTGGCTGTTCTGCTCGCGCACCGCGGCCAGGACTTCGGAGGCCGAGAGGTCGTAGCCGGCCAGTTTTTGCGGATCGAGCCAGATCCGCATGGCGTATTCGGTGCCGAACATGCGCACGTCGCCCACGCCGGTGACGCGCCGCAGTTCGTCGACGACGTTGTTGGAGGCGAAGCTGCCCAGGTCGAGCGCGTCGGTGTCGCCGCTCTTGGAGGTGAGCGCGACCAGCATCAGGAAGCCGGAATTGGCGGCGTTGACCTGCACGCCTTGGCGGCGAACCTCTTCGGGCAGGCGCGGTTCGACACGGCTGAGGCGGTTCTGCACCTCCATCTGGGCGATGTTGATGTCGGTGCCGGACTTGAACGTGACGGTGATGCCGGCCGTGCCGTTCGAGCGGCTGGTGGATTCCATGTAGAGGAAGCCGGGAACCCCGTTCATCTCCTTCTCGATGACCGAGGTCACGTTCTGGTCGAGCGTGGCGGCGTCGGCGCCTGGATAGGTCGCCGACAAGCTCAAGGAGGGCGGGGCGACGGTCGGGTATTGCTCGATCGCCAGCGAACGCAGGGCGATCAGACCGGCCAGCAGTATTCCCAGGGCGATGACCCAGGCGAAGACCGGTCGATGGGCGAAGAAGCTGCTGTTCATGGCCCTGGCTCCCTGCCGCTACCGCTGCCCGGTCTTGGGCGGCGGGCTGGGCGCCTTGGGCGGGGCGATGGTGACCTTCTGGCCGGGGCGGACCTTTTGCACGCCGCTGGTGATCACGCGCTCGCCCGCCTTCAATCCCGAACTGACGACAAACTGGTCGCCGGTCATGGTCCCCAGCACGATGGGCCGCGAGGCGACCACCCCATCGGCGCCGACCACCAGGACGCTGGCCTTCTCGCCCGACATCTGCACCGCCCCCTGAGGCACGGTGAGCGCGTTGGGGTTCGGCGCGCCAGACAGCAGCGCGCGCACGAACTGGCCGGGGAGCAGCACCCGGTCAGGATTGGGAAACTCCGCGCGCAGGGAGAGGCCGCCGGTCGAGGGATCGACCGCCTGATCCAGGAAGTTCAGATGCCCCACGTGGTCGTAGGCGGTCCCGTCCTCCAGCACGAGGGTGACCTCGACCCGGTCCAGTTGGGGCATGGCGAACTGGCCGGCCGCCGCGCGCCGGCGCAGTTGCAAGATCTCCGCATTGGGCAGGGAGAACCGCACAAAGATCGGGCTGAGCTGTTCGACCCGGGTCAGGAGCGTCGCCTGGGCGGCGCTGACCAAGGCCCCCTCGGTGACTTCGGCGCGTCCGACCCGGCCGCTGATCGGCGCGGTGACGGTGGTGTAGCTGAGATCAAGCTGGGCCCTGTCGAGCGCGGCCTGGGCCGAGGCGACGTCCGCCTGGCCCTGACTCACCGCGACCTGGGCGGCGTCGAATTCCTGGGCGCTGATCGCCTTGCGCGCGACCAGCGGGGTGTAGCGGGCGAGGTCCTTACGGGCGTTGGCCAGGGTGGCCTGGGCGCGTTCAAGCGCCGCGCGCGCGCTGGCCGCGTTGGCCCGCATCTCGCGCGGATCAATGGCGAACAGCGGCGTGCCTTCCTTGACGTCGGTGCCTTCGGCATAGAGCCGCCGCTCGACAATGCCGTCCACCCGCGCCCGGACCTCGGCGGTGCGGACCGCCGCCACTCGGCCCGGCAGTTCGACGACCTCATCGACCGACCGGGGGGCGAGGGTGACCGCCTCCACCTGGAAAGGCGGCGCCTCGCCCTTGGGCTTTTCGCTGCGGTCGCAGCCGGCGAGCAGGGCGAGCGCAGCGCAAGCGCCTAGAGCCGCCGCCCACGCGCTCCTTGAAGGAAGACTAGCGACCATGGCTCAGAGTCCCCCCGCGTACCGTTCAGCTTGTTCCAGAACGCGGAACCGGCCGATCAGTTTCACCTGCGATGGATGGCTGGTGCGCCGGCGCCGTCAAGGGGAGCAGCGCCGGCGCGGAGCGTCCGGCCTAGACGAACAGGAAGTCCGAGGCCGTCAGGCTGGCCGCCTGGACGCCGGCCAGTACGATGGTCTCGGCCCCCAGGCTGATCACCGTGTCGGCCCCAACCATCGCCATCTTGGCCGTCAGGGCCTGGAAGTCGGCGGCCTGGCTGATCGAGAGCTGAATGTGGTCGCCCTGAGCGAAATCGGTCACCAGGTCGCGGCCCTGGCCGAGCACGAAGTTGAAGATGTCCGC
>JBEBYB010000015.1:0-47458 GCA_040391295.1 Phenylobacterium sp.
TCAGCCGACTCAACCTGGATCAGGACAACCTATTGAGGCTCCACAGCTAGGCGTCACCAGTGACGGCAGGCGCCGGCGGCTTTCGAGTCGTCAGCGGCGTTTTCCTGGAACTTGAGGGCCGCCGACGGTGTCGGGCGGCCTTCTTTTCGCTCAGCTTCATTGCAAAGCTCGCGAACCAACGGCTATCAGGGTCGTTCAAGCAGCTCATTGGGGCTCTTCCTACCACATGCGCTTTCCGAAATTTCTGACGTCGCTTGCCGCCGGAGTGCTCTGCGCGTGAGTGTACAGGCGACTAATGGGGCTGCCGGCAGGGCGCCTCCCTTCGGCCAATGGGAACGATCGGTGGCCGCCCGCTACCTGCGCGCCAAGCGCAGCCAGGGCGGCGTGGCGCTGATCTCGGTCATCTCGTTCGTCGGGATCATGCTGGCCGTGGCGGTGCTGATCATCGTCATGAGCGTGATGAACGGCTTCCGCGCCGAACTGTTGTCGCGGATTCTCGGCTTCGGCGGCCACCTCTATGTCGCCGGCGGGGTCCTGAACTCCCCTGACCGCGACATGGTGGTGAAGAAGATCGCCGATCTGCCCGGCGTGATCCAGGTGACCCCTGTGGTCGAGGCCCAGGCCATGGCCCTCGGCAATGGCCAGATCAGCGGCGCGATCGTGCGCGGCATCACGTTGTCGGACCTGAAAGCCACCAAGATCGTCTCGGGTAACATCACGCGCGGGACCATGGCCGGGTTCGGCGAGGGCGAGTACGGCGGCGAGATGATCCTGGTCGGGGACCGGCTGGCCCAGAACCTGGGCGTTGGTCCGGGCTACGAACTCAGCCTGGTCTCGCCGAGCGGCGGGGCCACGGCGTTCGGCGCGACCCCGCTGCGCAAGACCTACACTATCGCCGGCACCTTCACGGTCGGGATGAGCGAATACGATCAGGCCTTCATCTACATGCCGCTGGAACAGGCGCAGCTGTTCTTCGGGCGCGACACCGGGGTCGACTATATCGAGATCAAGCTCCTGGACCCCGACAAGGCCATCGCCATGAAGGCCGACGTGGCGCGTGTCGCCGGACCTGGCGCCTTGCTCACCGACTGGACCGAGAAGAACTCGGCCTATTGGGGCGCGCTGAAGGTTGAGCGCAACGTCATGCGGCTGATCCTGATGATGCTGGTGGCGATCGCCGCCATGAACATCATTTCGGGCCTGGTCATGCTGGTGAAGAACAAGGGGCGTGACATCGCCATCCTGCGCACCATGGGGGCGGGGCAGGGCTCCATCCTGCGGATATTCTTCATGGCCGGCGCCTCTGTCGGCGTGCTCGGCACCCTGGCCGGCCTGCTGATCGGCTCGCTGTTCTGCATCTTCATTGGCGAGATCCAGCAGTTCGTGGAGTTCGTGACCGGCGCCGAGGTCTTCAACTCCGACATCTATTTCCTGACCCGCATCCCGGCCAAGATCGACTGGCAAGAGGTCGGGGTGATCACCTTCTGGGCCCTGACCATGTCGTTCCTGGCGACCCTGCCGCCGGCCTGGCGCGCCTCGCGTCTCGATCCGGTGGAGGCGCTTCGCTATGAGTGATCCTGTTCTCACGATCAGGGGCCTGACTCGCACCTACAAGAGCGGCGACAAGACGCTCACCGTGCTCAACGGCGTCGATCTGGACGTGAAGCCGGGCGAGATCGTCGGGCTGATCGGGCCCTCGGGCTCGGGCAAGTCCTCGCTGCTGCACGCCGCGGGCCTGCTGGAGCATCCGGACGCCGGGCAGATCATCATCGAGGGCCGGGACTGCTCGGATCTCAGCGACCGCCAGCGGACCCGGGTTCGCCTGGCCACCATCGGCTTCGTCTACCAGGCTCACCACCTGCTGGCCGAGTTCACCGCCCTGGACAATGTCGCCTTGCCCCAGATGATCGCGGGCCGCTCGCGCAAGGCGGCGCGGGCGCGCGCCGAGGAACTGCTGTCGAGCCTGGGCCTGGCCGAGCGGGTTGACCACCAGCCGGCCCAGATGTCGGGTGGCGAACAGCAGCGGGTGGCGATGGCCCGCGCGCTCGCCAACTCGCCGCGCCTGTTGCTGGCCGACGAGCCGACGGGCAACCTCGACCCCCACACCTCGGGCGCGGTGTTCGAAAGCCTCTATGAACTGGCCCGCAGTCAGGGCGTGGCCGCGCTGGTCGCTACGCACAATCTGGAACTCGCCCGGCACATGGACCGGGTCGTGGCGCTCAAGGACGGGCACCTGGAGCCGCAGACGCTTTAGGTGCGCAGCAGATAGATCGGCTCGGCCTGTCCCTCGCTGCGTGGCGCTCATACTCCTTCTCTCCGGTTCGTCATCCCCGGGCTCTTGTCCCGGGGATCCATACGGCTTGGCGGCCCAGCAAAATTCCCGATCACGGTGTCTATGGATGGCCGGCTCAATAGGCCGGCCATGACGAGCCGTGGGAGAAGGGGCAGGGCGTCGCAATCGCGACAGTCTCACCGCTCCATCTTCATAATCATCCACAACACCGCTTGACGGATGAGAACAAAACGAGAATAAGAACGAACCAAGAACTTCCACAAGAGAGTGCTGATCATGGTTCGTCTGGCTCGGGAATCGCTGGCCTTTATGTCGGTCGCCGGCTTTGTGTGGATGATGTGTATGGTCGCCCAGTTAGCGGCCTAGCAACGGAGGTCTGGCGGTGAGCGATGTGGTGAACGAAGGCTTCGTCCACCTGCGGGTTCGCTCCGCCTATTCGCTGCTGGAAGGCGCGATCAAGGCCGACAAGGTCAGTAGTCTGGCGGCGGCGGCGGGAATGCCGGCCGTGGCCCTGGTGGACCGGGCCAATCTGTTCGGCGCGCTGGAATTCTCGGTCTACACGAAGGACGCTGGGGTCCAGCCGATCATCGGCTGCGCCTTGCCCGTCACCGGAATCGGCGGCGGCCAGACCGAGCGTTGGGCCAAGATCCCGACCATCGTGCTGTTGGCCCAGAGCGAGCAGGGCTATCTCAATCTCAGCGTGCTTTCCTCGCACTGCTATCTCGAGGCCGACGGGACCGAGGACGTGTCCGTCCCTTGGGCGAAGGTGGTCGAGCATAACGAGGGCCTGATCCTGCTCTCAGGCGGGGTCGATGGTCCGGTCGACCCGCTGCTGGCGGCCGGCAAGGTCGCTGAAGGCCAGGCGGCGCTCGCCGAGATGGCGCGGGTGTTCGGCGACCGCTTCTACATCGAGCTCCAGCGCCACGGCCTGCCGGCTCAGGCCGCGGCGGAGGGTGAGCTGGTGGCCTTCGCCTACGACCACGACGTGCCGTTGGTCGCCACCAACGACATCTATTTCGCCAAGAAGGAAATGTACGCCGCCCACGAGGCGCTGCTGTGTATCGCCGACGGCGCCTTTATCATGCAGGACGAGCGCCGGCGGGTGACCCCCGAGCACTGGTTCAAGCCGGCCGCCGACATGCGCGCCCTGTTCGCCGACCTGCCGGAGGCGTGCGACAACACCCTCGATATCGCCCGTCGCTGCGCCTTCATGGTGAAGAAGCTCGACCCCATCCTGCCGCGCTTCGACACCGCCGGCGGACGCTCTGAAGCCGACGAGTTGGCCCACCAGGCACGCGAGGGTCTGAAGGCGCGTATCGCGCGCGGCCAGGCCAGCGCCTTCCCGCCCGAGGATTACGAAGCGCGGCTGGAGCGGGAGATCGGGGTCATCAGCAAGATGGGCTTCCCCGGCTACTTCCTGATCGTGTCGGACTTCATCAAGTGGGCGAAGGATCACGACATTCCGGTTGGTCCCGGACGGGGTTCGGGGGCCGGCTCGCTGGTCGCCTATTCGCTGACCATCACCGACCTGGACCCCCTGCGTTACGGCCTGCTGTTCGAGCGGTTCCTGAACCCCGAGCGGGTCTCGATGCCCGACTTCGACATCGACTTCTGCCAGGAGCGCCGTGAAGAGGTGATCTCGTACGTGCAGCAGCACTACGGCCGCGACCGCGTGGCGCAGATCATCACCTTTGGTACGCTGCAGGCCCGCGCCGTGCTGCGCGACGTCGGGCGGGTGCTGCAACTGCCGCTCGGCCTGGTCGACCGCCTGGCCAAGATGGTGCCGGCCAACCCGGCCAATCCGGTGACCCTGGCCAAGGCCATCGAGATCGAGCCGCGGCTGAAACAGGCCAAGAAGGACGACGAGGCGGTCTCGCAGCTGCTCGACGTCGCCTTGCAACTGGAAGGTCTCTATCGGAACGCCTCGACCCACGCCGCCGGCGTGGTGATCAGCGACCGGCCGTTGACCGAACTGACGCCGCTCTACCGCGATCCGCGTTCGGAGCTGCCGGCCACCCAGTTCAACATGAAGTGGGTTGAAAGCGCCGGCCTGGTGAAGTTCGACTTCCTGGGGCTGAAGACGCTGACGGTCATCGACCGGGCGCTGAAGTTCATCAAGCGGCGCGGCGAGATCGTCGATTTCGCGGTCCTGCCGCTCGATGACGCGCCGGCCTATGAAGTGATGTCGAGCGGCGGCACCGTCGGGGTATTCCAGCTTGAAGGGCAGGGGATGCGCGACACCCTGCGTCAGCTACGTCCCGGATCCATCGAAGACGTCACCGCCGTCGTCTCGCTCTATCGACCAGGCCCGATGGATAACATCCCGGCCTTCATCGACTGCAAGTTCGGCCGACGCGAGATCGACTATCTGCACCCGAGCCTGGAGCCGGTGCTGAAGGAGACCTACGGGATCATCGTCTACCAGGAACAGGTGATGCAGATCGCCCAGATCCTGGCGGGCTACTCGCTCGGCGAAGCCGACCTGCTGCGCCGGGCGATGGGCAAGAAGAAGAAGGAGGAGATGGACCTCCAGCGGGCCCGGTTCGTCTCCGGCGCGTCCGAGAAGGGCGTTGCCGCCGAGCAGGCCGGTTCGATCTTCGACCTCGTCGACAAGTTCGCGGGCTACGGCTTCAACAAGAGCCACGCGGCGGCCTACGCCTATGTATCGTACCAAACCGCATGGCTGAAGGCGAACGCGCCGGTGGAGTTCTTCGCCGCCTCGATGAGCCTCGATATCTCCAACACCGACAAGCTGGCGGTCTTCTATCAGGACGCCAAGCGCTTCAAGGTGAAGATCCGCAGCCCCGACGTGAACCGATCCAGCGCCGACTTCGATGTGGAGGACGGAGAGGTTCTCTATGCGCTGGGCGGCATTCGAAATGTCGGCCTGCAGGCCATGGAGCACGTGGTCGCCGTCCGCAACGAGGGCGGCCCGTTCAAGGACATCTTCGACTTCGTCGAGCGGGTCGATCCCAAGCAGGTCAACAAACGGGCGTTCGAGACCCTGGCGCGGGCCGGCGCGTTCGACACCATCCATCCTGATCGCGCTCAGGTCTTCGGCGCCGCCGACTTCCTGGTGTCCTATGGGCAGTCGGTCGCCGCGCAACGCAATTCCGATCAGCAGGACTTTTTCTCGGCCGGCGACTTCCAGGTCGAGGCCCAGAGGAAGAAGATGCCCAAGTTCGACTCCTGGACTCCGGTCCAGCGGCTGGACGAGGAACTGGCCGCGGTCGGGTTCTACCTGTCGGGGCATCCGCTGGACGACATGGTCGAGGCGTTGCGGCGTCGCCGGACCGACCTGCTGGCCGAGGTGATCCCGAAGGCCGAGGCCGGGGCCGAAGCCTTCCGCATGGCCGGGGTGGTGCGTCGCAAGCAGGAGCGCGCGTCGCAGTCCAGCGGGGAGAAGTTCGCCTTCGTCACCCTGTCGGATCCGACCGGCGAATACGAAGTGCTGTTCCCGCCGGAGTCGCTGCGCAAATGCCGCGACATGCTGGAGCCGGGGATGGCGGTCTCGCTGAAGGTCCGGGCCAAGGCGCGCGACGGCGAGGTGCGGTTCTTCGGCGACGACTGCGAACCGGTCGACAAGGCGATCGAGAATGCGGTGGCGGCCCTGCGCGTCCACGTGGTTCCGCGCAGCACCGAGATCGAGGCGATCAAGAAACGGCTGGGGCTCGCCAATCCGCGCGGCGGCGAGATCATCCTGGTGGCCGCCATCGAAGGCGGACGCGAGGTGGAGATGAAGCTGCCGGGCCGGTTCACGCTGGATGGCGCGGTGCGCGGCGCGTTGAAAACCTCACCCGGCGTGTCCTTCGTCGAGGACCTTTAGGGGCGATGCTGGGACACCTGTCCTTCGGCGTGCGCGATCTGGGCCGGGCTGGGATGTTCTATGACGCGGTGCTGGCGCCGTTGGGCTGGGTTCGGTTGTGGGACAGTCCAGACGGCCTGGGCTTCGGACCGCCCGGCGGCGGCGAGAAGCTCAACCTGTTTCCACATTCCGAGGCTCATGCGCCAGGGCCGGGATTTCATCTGGCCTTCGACGCGCCAGATCGCAACGCCGTCGATGCGTTCCACGCCGCGGCGATGGACAATGGCGGAACCGATCGCGGCGCGCCTGGGCTGCGGCCGGACTATGGGGCGGCCTATTACGCCGCCTTCGTCACCGATCCCGACGGTTATCGGCTTGAAGCCGCCCACCAGTAGGGCGTCAGTTGCCGTACGGACTGATATAGCCTGGAGGCTTGGGCGCGCTCGGATAGCCGTTCACGCCGCCCCGATTTGAATAGACCGATTGCGGTTCGTAGGGTCGGAAGCGATCTGGACCGACGGGGGCGGGCGGTCGTGGCGCGGCGTAGGTCGGGGGCGGGGTGTAGCGCACCGGCGGCGGCGGCGGGGTGTAGGTCGGCGCATAGGTCGGGGCCGGCCGCATGGTTCCCGCCGGCTGGCCGAATGTCCCGGGCGACGGCGTGAAGGTCCCGCCGGCCATGACCGCAAGTCCCATACCGAGCACTATGATAGGTGTCATCTTGGCCCTCCAACCACCTGAGAGTGAACCGGCGGGGAGAGCTAAGCAAGTCGCAGGCCAGGTTTGATCCGGGCAAGGCTTGCATTTCGCGCCGCCAACGCCTATTTGCCCGCCTCATTCCACACGTAGGCGTTTGGCGACGCGCGGGGAGAAATCCCGCTCGTATCCATTCCGGTCCTCCATCAGGAGGGTTTGCCTGCGGAGGTTAACCGGAAAAAGGACTCTAAAGCCTATGGCGCTTCCCGAATTCTCCATGCGTCAGCTCCTGGAAGCTGGCGCTCACTTTGGTCACCAGACTCACCGCTGGAACCCGAAGATGGACCGCTACATCTTTGGTTCGCGGTCGAACATCCACATCATCGACCTGTCGCAGTCGATCCCGCTGCTGCACCAAGCTCTCGTCAAGGTGCGCGAAGTCGCCGCCGGCGGCGGCCGCGTGCTGTTCGTGGGCACCAAGCGCCAGGCTTCCGAGCCGGTCGCCATCGCCGCCAAGCGCAGCGCCCAATACTATGTGAACCACCGTTGGCTGGGCGGCACGCTCACCAACTGGCGCACCGTGTCGGGTTCGATCCAACGCCTGCGCGAGCTGGAAGGCCTGCTCGAGGGCGAAGGTCAGGGCCGTTCCAAGAAGGAACTGCTGCAGATGACCCGCGAGCGCGACAAGCTCGAGCTGAGCCTCGGCGGCATCAAGGACATGGGCGGTATCCCGGACCTGATGTTCGTGATCGACACCAACAAGGAGTCGATCGCGATCCAAGAGGCCCGCAAGCTGAACATCCCGGTGATCGCGATCCTCGACACCAACTGCAATCCGGACGGCATCACCTATCCGATCCCGGGCAACGATGACGCCGCGCGCGCCATCCAGCTGTATTGCGACCTGATGGCCGACTCGGTCCTCGACGGTCTCGCCGCCGGCCAATCGGCCTCGGGCGTGGACCTGGGCGCGTCCATCGCGCCGATGGAACCGACCCTGGCGCGCGAGCTCACCCCCGAGCCGCAAGCTGTCGAAGCCGCCGCCCCGGCGCCGGCCGCCGAAGCTCCGGCCGCCGACCAAGCCTAAGCCTGCGACGCTTCGGCGTCGTCTGGGTTGACGTTAAGCGATCATGGCCGGGCCCCGTCTGGGGTCCGGTCAAACCATTCCGACTAGAAGGAGCTGACTATGGCGGAAATCACCGCTGCACAGGTCAAGGACCTGCGTGAGAAGTCCGGCGCCGGCATGATGGACTGCAAGAAGGCCTTGCAGGAAAACAACGGCGATGTGGAAGCAGCCGTCGATTGGCTGCGCACCAAGGGCCTGTCCAAGGCCGCCAACAAGTCTGACCGCGCGGCCGCTGAAGGCCTCGTGGCGGGCAAGCTGAGCGACGACGGCAAGACCGGCGTGCTGGTCGAGCTGAACGCCGAAACCGACTTCGTGTCGAAGAACGAAACCTTCCAGAACGCCGCACGCGATTTCGCGCTTGTCGGTCTCGAAATCGAGGGCGTTGACGCCATCACCGCGGCCAAGACGGCCAAGGGTGAAGTCGTCAGCGACGTGATCACCAACCTGATCGCGACCATCGGCGAGAACATGCGTCTGCGTCGCTCGGCTCGCCTGTCGGTGAGCGAAGGCGCTGTCTCCCTCTACCTGCACAACGCGCAGGGCGAAGGCGTCGGCCGTCTGGGCGTTCTGGTGGCGCTGGAAGGCGCTGGCGACCAGGCGGTCCTGAAGGACGTGGGCCGCAAGATCGCTCTGCACGTGGCCGGCACCCCGACCCCGCCGCTGGCGCTGAACGAGGGCGACCTCGACCCGGCCGCCGTCGAGAAGGAAAAGAAGTTCCTGACCGAGCAGGCGCTGGAATCGGGCAAGCCGATCGGCGTCGTCGAGAAGATGATCGAAGGCCGGATCCGCAAGTGGCAGGAAGAAGTGGTGCTGCTGAAGCAACCCTTCGTCATGAACCCGGACCAGACCATCGAGCAGCTGATCGCCGAAACCGCCAAGGAAACCGGCTCGCCGGTGACCGTGAAGGCTTTCATGCGCTTCGCCCTCGGTGACGGTGTGGAAAAGAAGGTCGACGATTTCGCCGCCGAAGTGGCGTCGATGACCGGCCAGGGCTGATCTAGCCCATATTGAGCGTCCCCAAGGGCGCCGTGTGTTACGCACACGGCGCCCTTGGTTTATGTAGTACAGCCCAGATTCTCGACGGATGCCGCCGATGCCCGACACTCAGCCCCGCTACAAGAAGATCCTCTTGAAGATGTCGGGCGAGGTCCTGATGGGCGACGCGCTGTTCGGCATCGACACCAAGACCATCGAAGCCGTCGCCGAGGACATCAAGGAAGTCGTCGAGCACGGCATCGAACTCTGCCTGGTGATCGGCGGCGGGAACATCTTCCGCGGCGTCTCGCTGGCCGGGAAGGGCATGGACCGGGCCAACGCCGACTATATGGGCATGCTGGCCACGGTGATGAACGCCCTGGCCCTGCAGGGGGCGCTGGAGAAGGCGGGCGTCTACACGCGCGTGCAGTCGGCGATCCCGATGGACGCGGTGTGCGAGCCCTACATCCGCCGCCGGGCGCTGCGTCACCTGGAAAAGGGCCGTGTGGTGATCTTCGCCGCTGGTCTCGGCGCGCCGTTCTTCACCACCGACACCCCGGCGGCGCTGCGCACCGCCGAAATGGGCTGCGACGCGCTCTTCAAGGGCACCAGCGTGGACGGCGTCTATACGGCCGACCCGAAGAAGGACCCGAGCGCCCAGCGCTATGAGTCGCTAAGCTACCAGGAAGTGCTGGCCAAGGACCTGCGGGTCATGGACGCTTCGGCCATCGCCCTGATGCGTGACAACAAGACCCCGATCGTGGTGTTTTCGATCCGCGAGCGAGGTAATTTCCTCAAGGTACTGAAGGGGCAGGGCGTCTTCACTACGATCACCTGACCCCTGACTCAGACACACTAGAAATACGGGAGAAGCTCCTATGGCTGCTGCGGAAAAGCCGGTCCTGGCTCGATACAAGGACCGCATGGAAAAGGCTATCGGCGCCCTCAAGGAGGAGTTCACGAGCCTGCGTACCGGCCGCGCGACGGCGGGCCTGCTCGATCAGGTGATGGTCGAGGCCTACGGCTCCTCGGTGCCGATCAACACCGTGGCCTCGGTGAGCGTGCCCGAACCGCGCTCGATCAGCGTCAGCATCTGGGATCGCGCCATGGTGACCCCGATCGAGAAGGCGATTCGCAACGCCGGCCTCGGCCTCAACCCGGTCGTGGACGGTCAGAGCCTGCGCGTCCCGGTCCCGCCGCTGACCGAAGAGCGCCGCAGGGACTTGGCCAAGATCGCCGCGAAGTATGCCGAACAGCAGAAGATCGCGATCCGCAACGTTCGGCGTGACGCCAACGACGACCTGAAGAAGGCCGAGAAGGACAGCACGATCACCCAGGACGAACAACGGCGGATGGAAACCGAGGTTCAGAAGTTCACCGATGAGTCGATCAAGCGGGTCGACGAAGCCTTGAAAACCAAAGAACAAGAGATCATGCAGGTTTAATCGTCCTAGGTTGGCGTGAGGACGAACGGGAATCCCATGGCTACGGTCGATCAAGAGCAGTCCAGGGCGCACGCGCCTCTGCACGTGGCTATCGTCATGGATGGCAACGGGCGTTGGGCGAAGCGTCGCGGTTTGCCGCGCTCGCTCGGCCACCGCGCCGGGGTCGAATCGCTCAAGCGGACGGTGACCGCCGCGCCAGACCTCAATGTCCGCTGGCTGACGGTCTTCGGGTTCTCGACCGAGAACTGGAGCCGGCCGGCGGCGGAGGTGAGCGAGTTGATGGCGCTGCCCAAACGCTACTTCGAGAGCGACTTGGCGCGGCTTGAACGCGACGGCGTCCGCGTTCGGGTCTTGGGCCGGCGCGAGGGGCTGTCGGCCGACCTGGTGAAGATGCTGGACGAGGCCGAGCGCCGTACCGCGCACAATGACAAGTTCTTCCTGCAGATCGCCTTCAACTATGGCGGCCAGGCCGATATCGTCGATGCAGCGCGCAAGTTCGCCGCCGAAGTCGCGGCGGGTCGGGCCTCGCCGGACGATCTCAATGAGGCGGCCTTCGCCAGCCAGTTGACGACGGGGGCGGCCCCTGCGCCGGACCTGGTGATCCGACCCTCCGGCGAGCAACGGCTCTCTAATTTCCTGCTGTGGGAGTCGGCCTATTCGGAGTTCGTTTTCCAGGACGTCCTGTGGCCTGACTATGGTGCCGAGCACCTGGGGGCGGCGATCGATGAGTTTTACAAGCGCGAGCGGCGATACGGCGGCGCCGTAGCCGATAATGTCCTTGCCACCGGCTAGACGTTTCGACTGGACCAATCTGGGCATTCGCGTCGCCTCGGCCACGGTCTTGGTGCCCGCGGTGCTGGGCGCTGTATGGTTCGCCGACTATCCCGGCCTGAACTGGTTGTTCCTGGTGCTGGTCGCGGTCGCCGTGGCGCTGCTGGCCATCGAGTGGGGCGCCATGACCGCGCCGCACGCACCCATCCGAGTTTCCACGGCCCTGACCGTCGCGATCCTGGCCGGCGCGTTCCTGGCCCATACAGGCCATATGCAGCTTGCGTGGGGGGCGGCGGCCCTCGGCGCTGTCGCCGCGGCCCTGGTGGCGCGCGGCGTCGCCGAGCGGCCCACCAACGCAGCCTTCGGCGTGATCTATCTGGCCATCCCGGTGATCTGCCTGGTCTGGCTGCGCTGGATGCCTGAGGGCCGGCAATGGACGGTGCTGCTGTTCGTGGTGGCCTGGGCCGCCGACATCGCCGCCTTCGCCGTCGGCAGCGCGTTGAAGGGCCCTAAGTTGTGGCCCAAGTTCTCCCCCAACAAGACCTGGTCGGGCTTCATCGGAGGCCTGGTCGCCGCGGCCGGCGCCGGCGTCGCGATGGCCGCCTTCAGCGACATCGTGCTGAGCCTGCAGGCCGGCGCCTTGATCGGCCTGGTGGGCGGCTTGGCGACCATGGGCGGCGATCTGTGGGAATCGATGCTCAAGCGCCGGTTCGGCGTGAAGGATTCGGGCGATCTGATCCCGGGGCATGGAGGATTGCTTGATCGGGTCGATGGGCTGATGTTCGCAGCTGTCGTCCTGGCCGCCGCCCGCCTGATCAACCATCTGGGATGGGCAAATTGACTTTACCGCGTCGCGTCAGCGTTCTGGGTTCCACAGGATCGGTCGGGGTTTCGACCCTGGACCTGCTGGATAAGGCCGGCGCCGAGGTCGAGGTCTCGGCCCTTACCGCCGGAAGGAACGTCGACCGTCTCGTCGAGCAGGCCCTGCGCTGGCGGCCCAAGCTCGCCGTCGTCGAGGACGAGACCAAATACGCCGAACTGCGTGACCGTCTGAAGGGCTCGGGCGTCGAGACCGCGGCTGGCGCGGGCGCTGTCGTCGATGCGGCGGGCGCCGACGCCCAGTGGGTGATGTCGGCCATCGTGGGCTTCGCAGGCCTCGCGCCGACCATGGCCGCCGCCAAGGCGGGGGCGGTGATCGGTCTGGCCAATAAGGAGAGCCTGGTCTGCGCCGGCCCCTCGCTGCTGCGGACCGCCAAGTTCGCGGGCGGGGCGGTGATCCCGGTCGACTCCGAGCACTCGGCGATCTTCCAGGTGCTGGACCCGATGAACGCCCAGCATGTGAGCCGCCTGATCCTGACGGCGTCGGGCGGTCCGTTCCGCGCCTGGACCATGGAGCAGATGGCTCACGCGACGCCGGAACAGGCCGTGGCCCACCCGAAGTGGGACATGGGCGTGAAGATCTCCATCGATTCGGCGACGATGATGAACAAGGGCCTCGAGATGATCGAGGCGGCCTATCTGTTCGCGATGCCCTCGGAGCGTGTGGATGTGCTGGTCCACCCCCAGTCCATCATCCACAGCCTGGTCGAATATGCCGACGGATCGACGCTGGCCCAGCTTGGCGCGCCCGATATGCGCACCCCGATCGCCTGCGCCTTCGCCTGGCCCGATCGGTTGCCCTGGCCGGCCCCGAAGCTGGATTTGGCGTCTATTGGTCAATTGACCTTCGAAGAACCCGACCTGCGCCGCTTTCCCGCCTTGAAGATCGCCAAAGAAGCATTGGCGGCCGGTGGGGCCGCGCCTGCGGTGATGAACGCCGCCAACGAGGTCGCCGTGGCCGCCTTCCTTGACCGCAAGATTGGGTTTCTCGATATTGCCGCCACGGTGGCCGAAACCCTCGAACGGGTGGATGCTCAGGGCTTCGTCGCCGCGACAGATGGCGACACGCTCGAAACTGCCCGGCAAACAGATTCGATCGCTCGCCGTGTGGCCAATGACGTCGTCAGCGGCCTGGCCCGCTAGGGTCCTGGAGGACAACCGCCTGTGATCGACTTCATCCTGACCGCTCTGATGTTCGTGGTCCCCTTCGTCCTGGTGCTGGGACTGGTGGTGACCATCCACGAACTCGGCCACTTCCTGGCCGCCAAGAGCTTCGGGGTCGCGATCGACCGCTTCTCGATCGGCTTTGGCAAGGCGATCGCTTCCTGGACCGACAAGTCCGGCGTCGAATGGCGCGTTGGCTGGATCCCGCTCGGCGGCTACGTGAAGTTTTCAGGCGACGACAACGCCTCGAGCGTGCCCGACAGTGAGAATCTGGAGAACCTGCGCCGCGACATCGAGGCCCAGGAAGGCCGCGAGGCGGTCCTGCGCTACTTCCATTTCAAGCCGCTCTGGCAGCGGGCCATCGTGGTCGCCGCCGGGCCGCTGGCCAATTTCGCCCTGGCGATCACCTTGTTCGCCGCGCTGCTGCTGGCGTTCGGTCAATTCGTCCTGCCGCCGAAGATCGCCGCCGTGCAGCCGGGCAGCCCGGCCGAACGAGCGGGTTTCCTGGCCGGGGACCTCGTGCTCAAGGCCGAGGGGCGCCCGATCAAGGGCTTCGACGAACTCGCCCAACTGGTTCAGGTCCGCGCCAATGTCCCGACCGACTTCGTTGTCGAGCGGGGAGGGCGCGAGGTCGAGATCATCGCCACTCCGGAATGGGCGGTGCGTACCGATCAGATCGCCGGCGAGCGTCGCCAGGGCATGCTCGGCCTGTCGCCGGCCCAGTCCAGGGCCGACTACATCCACGTCCGCTACAACCCGGTCCAGGCGCTGGCCGGCGGGGTCGACCGCACGTGGCGCACGCTTGAGACCACCGTCTACTATCTTGGCCGCATGGTCACCGGCCAGGTGGCCGCCGATCAGCTCAGCGGGCCGCTGGGAATCGCGCGAATCTCGGGCAAGGTGGCGCAGGCTGGCGCCGAGGGCGCGCCCGACGTCGGGAGTATGGTCCTTGGCGGCGGCGTTAATCTGCTCCAGCTTGCGGCCTTCATCTCGGTGAGCATCGGCTTCATGAATCTGCTGCCAGTTCCTGTCCTGGATGGGGGGCACCTGCTGTTCTACGCCTACGAGGCGGTGGCCCGCCGGCCGGTGGCGGCCAAGGTGCAGGCCGCCGGTTACCGTGTGGGGCTTGCGCTGTTGCTGGGATTGATGTTGTTCGCCACCTGGAACGATCTGCAGCAAATGCGAGTGTTCAAAATCCTTGGCGGCGTGTTCTCCTGACCCGCCCATTTCCGTTGACGGCTGATACGATGCAAAGAACCCGCGCCAATGGCGCCGCGCTCGCCTCCGGCCTCGCCCTGTTGATGGGATCGACGGCGCTCACCCTGTCGCCTGGCACCGCGCTGGCCCAGCAAGGCGCGCCAGCTCAGGCGCCGACGCCCGCCGCTCCGGCCGCGCCCCAGGCGCAGGGCCAGCAGTCGGGCGTAGTCCAGAGGATCATCGTCCGTGGCAATGAGCGGATCGAGCAATCGACTGTGCTGTCCTATCTGCCGATCCAGCCCGGCGACGTCCTGGACGCGGCCAAGGCCGACCTGGCGCTGAAGACCCTGTTCCGCACCGACCTCTTCGCCGACGTGAAGATCGATCTGCAGGGCTCCGACATGATCGTCACGGTCGTCGAGAACCCGATCATCAACAAGGTGGTCTTCGAGGGGAACTCGGGCCTCAAGGAAGAGAAGCTGCGCGACGAAGTCAGCGTGCGGCCGCGTGGGATATTCACCCGCGCCAAGGTGCAGTCCGACGTTCAGCGTATCGTCGAACTCTACCGCCGCTCGGGCCGAATCTCGGCCACCGTCACCCCGAAGATCGTCGAACTGCCGCAAAAGCGCGTCGACCTGATCTTCGAGATCAACGAAGGTCCGAAGAGCGGCGTGTTGCGCGTCAACTTCCTGGGCAACAAGGAATTCTCGGACAACGACCTGCGCGACATCGTCGTGACCGAGCAGTCCAGCTGGTACAAGTTCTTCTCGACCAACGCGAACTACGATCCGGACCGGCTCGAGTACGACAAGGAACAGCTGCGCAAACACTACCGCAACCGCGGCTTCTATGACTTCCGCGTGGTCTCGGCGATCGCCGAACTGGCGCCGGACAAAAACGGCTTCGTGATCACCTACACCCTCGACGAGGGCCAGGAGTACAAGTTCGGGAAGATCTCGGTCGAGACCGAACTCCAGAAGCTCGACAAGGATGTCCTGCTGCAACTCGTCCCGATCCGTTCGGGCGAGCTCTATCAGGACCAGAAGATCGAAGCGGCGACCGATTCGCTGACCTTCGCGGCCGGCGCGGCGGGCTTCGCCTCGGTGGACGTGCGTCCGCGTTACGTGGCGAACCGCGAAACCGGCCGGGTCGATGTGGTGTTCCAGGTCCGTGAGGGGCCGCGCGTCTATGTCGAGCGTATCGACATCACCGGCAACACCCGCACGCTCGACTCGGTGATCCGCCGCGAGATGAACATCGTCGAGGGCGACGCCTATAACCGCGCCCTGGTCGATCGCTCGCGCAACAACATCCGCGCCCTTGGCTTCTTCAAGGACGTGAACATCGAGGAAACCGGCGGCTCGGCGCCAGACCGCACCGGCCTGCGAGTGAAGGTTGAGGAGCAGCCTACCGGTGAACTCTCGTTCAGCGCCGGCTATTCGTCGGTCGACCAACTCGTGCTCGACCTTGGCGTGACCGAGCGGAACTTCCGCGGTCGCGGTCAGAGCGTCCGCGCGCGGGTGTCGGTCGGCTCCCTGCGTCAGCAGGTCGACTTCGGCTTCACCGAGCCGCGCTTCATGGGCCGTGATCTGGGCGCGGGTATCGACCTCTATTCGTACCGTTACGACCTGACCGAATACACCTCGTACAAGACCGTCACGCTTGGCGGGAATCTGCGTCTGGCCTTCCCGCTGACGCTGAACTCGCGGATGTCGACGCGCTATACGCTTCGCCAGGAAGACGTCCAGATCGACGATTCCTACTGCGTTCCAGGGCAGCAGTTGGTGTCGCGCTCGCTCTGCGACCAGCGCGGCGAGTATCTGACGTCGCTGATCGGCTACACCTACCTGTATGACCGCCGGAACGACCCGATCAATCCGACCCGCGGGTTCCGCTTCGACATCAGCCAGGATCTGGCCGGTCTGGGCGGCGACGTGAACTACATCAGCACCGAAGTGACCGGCGGCGTGTGGCACGGGTTCAACAAGGACTTCATCTTCAGCCTGACCGGCCAGGGTGGTTACATCGCCGGTTGGGGCGGGGACATCGTCCGCGTCAACAGCCACTTCTACAAGGGCGGCAACACCTTCCGCGGCTTCGAGACGGCCGGTATCGGCCCGCGCGACACCAGCTTCGGACGCTCCGACGCCTTGGGCGGCCGCGCCTATGCGATCGGCACGGCCGAACTCACCATTCCGACCTTCCTGCCCGAGCAGTACGGCATCAAGGCGGCGTTGTTCAGCGACGTCGGTACGCTCGGCCTGCTGGATGACTACTACAAGACGGTCAACGGCGTCCCCGATCCGGGCGTCAAGGACGACCTGTCGCTGCGCGCCACCGCCGGCGTGTCGATCTTCTGGCGCTCGCCGATGGGTCCGATCCGATTCGACTTCAGCCAAGTTTTGGCCAAAGAAGACTACGACAAGACCGAAACGTTCCGGTTCTCAACCTCAACCAGGTTCTAATAGCTCCTCATGACGATCAAAGCCCTCGTTGCGGCGACCTGCGTCGCCGCCATCACCGCGTCCGTGTCGACTGCGGCCTTTGCTCAGGCCGCGGCTCCCGCCGCCGCCCCGGCGGTCAGTCATGGCCCGGCGCTTCCCGGCGTCTGCGTGATCTCGCTTGAAGGCGCGATCACCGGCTCGACGGTCGGCCAGTACGTGCAAACCCGTCTGCAGCAGATCGCGACCCAGGTTCAGGCCGAACTGAAGGCCGAAGACACCGCCCTGCAGAACGAAGCCAAGACCCTTGAGGGGCAGCGCGCGTCTCTCGACCAAAAGACCTTCGAGACCCGCGCCACGGCCTTGCAAACCAAGGCCGGCGCTTTCCAGCGCAAGGCCCAGCAGCGTGAGCGCGAACTCGGCGCCACTCAGCAGAAGGCCCTTGGCCGCGTCGGCCAGGAACTCGACCCGATCATCCGTCAGGTCTATCAGCAGCGTCAGTGCAGCCTGTTGCTGAACCGCGACTCGGTCGTGCTCGCCAACCCGGCCATGGATATCAGCCAGCCGGTCGTCACCGCCCTGAACGCCAAGATCACCCAGTTCAACTTCGACCGGGAACGTCTGGACCAGGCGGCGCCGGCCGCGCAAACTCCGTCCGCGACCCGCAAGTAAGGCGCGACTCGCGATAAAGGCGGGTCGAGCCGAAGGATTTCGATGCCCGACCCCCGTTTCTTTGAAGACCTTGGCCCTGTCACGCTCGCCGATCTGGCGAGCCTGACAGGCGCCGAACTCCTCGTGTCCGACCATGGCGCGCGCCAGGTGCGCGCGGTCGCTGTTCTCGCCAGCGCCCAGGCCGACACCATCTCCTTCCTTTCAGATCGCAAGCACGCCGGGGAACTGGCGAGCGCCAAGGCCGGTGCGGTGTTCGTGACGGCGCGTGACGTCGATCTCGTTCCCGCCGGATGCGCGGCGCTGGTGACGCCCGTGCCGCAGGCGGCCTATGCCGACGCGGCCAACCGCCTGCATCGTCCCCGGCGCCATCAGGGCGACCAGGCTATCGCGTCCGACGCCGTGTTCGAGGAGGACGTGGTCCTAGCGCCCGGCGTCGTCGTCGGCCCTGGGGCCCGGATCGGCGCGCGGACGCAGGTCGGGGCCAATACGGTCATCGGCCCAGGCGTTGCGATCGGCCGTGACTGCGTGATCGGGGCCAATGTCACCCTCGGCTTCGCCCTGCTGGGCGACCGGGTGCGGATCTTGGCCGGCGCGGTGATCGGCGAGCCTGGGTTTGGCGCAGCCGGCGGGACCAAGGGCGTGGTGGATATTCCCCAACTTGGCCGCGTGATTCTGCAGGACGGGGTCACGGTCGGCGCCAACACCTGCATCGATCGGGGCGCGTTCGACGACACCTCGATCGGCGAGAACACCAAGATCGACAACCTGGTGCAGGTCGCCCACAACGTTCGCGTGGGCCGCAACTGCGTCATGGCCGCCCATACGGGCATCTCCGGCAGCGTCGTCATCGGGGACGGCGCGGCCTTTGGCGGCCGGGCCGGGGTCGCCGATCACGTCACCATTGGGGACGGCGCACAGGTTGCGGCCGCAGCCGGCGTGTTCCGTGATATCCCCGCGGGCGAAACCTGGGGCGGATTCCCGGGCCAACCCATTCGCCGCTGGATGCGTGAAGTCGCGTGGCTCTCTAGATCGGCCAACCGCAAGGGAGCGGACAAATGAGCAATGACGTGGCTGAGGCCGATATCTCGATCGACATCGCCGAGATCATGGAGCGGATCCCGCACCGCTATCCCTTCCTGCTGGTCGATCGCGCCGAGGCGTATCGCCAGAGCGAATCGATCATCGGCATCAAGTGCGTGACCATCAATGAGCCGTTCTTCCAGGGGCACTTCCCCGATTATGCGGTGATGCCGGGCGTCCTGATCGTCGAGGCGATGGCCCAGACGGGGGCCGTCCTGATGTCGAAATCGCTGAACGTCGACCGGGTGGGCAAGACCATCCTGTTCACCTCGGTCGACAACTGCCGTTTCCGCCAGCCGGTGCGGCCGGGCGATGTGCTGAACATGCACGTCAAGGTTCTGCGCGCACGCGGCGGGCTCTTCAAATTCCAGGGCAAGGCGCTGGTCGGCGACAAGACCGCCGCTGAAGCCGAGTTCGCGGCCATGCTGGTGGAAACCCCATGAGCGTCGAGGTCCATTCCAGCTCCGTCGTCGACCCGAAGGCGGAAATCGCCGACGGCGTCGTCATCGGCCCGTTCTGCACGGTCGGCCCCGACGTGAAGCTCGGCCCGCGCACCAAGCTGATGTCCCACGTCGTGGTCGATGGCCACACCACGCTGGGCGAGGACAACGTGCTCTATCCGTTCGTGATGCTGGGCGGCCCGCCGCAACATACCGCCTACAAGGGCGAGCCCACCGAGCTGGTGATCGGCGATCGCAATCTGATCCGTGAACACGCCACCATGAACACCGGCACGGTCGGCGGCGGCGGCGTGACCAGGGTCGGGTCGGACGGCCTCTATATGATCGAGAGCCATGTCGGCCACGACTGCGTGGTCGGCGACCAGGTGATCTTGACCAAGCAAGCCACTCTGGGCGGCCACTGCGAGATCGGCGATTTCGTGATCGTCGGCGGCTTGGCGGCTATTCACCAACGCACGCGCATCGGGCGTCACGCCATGGTCGGCGGGTTGGCGGCCGTGGTGAAGGACGTGATTCCCTACGGCTCGGTGTGGGGCAACCACGCCCACCTGGAGGGCCTGAACCTGCTGGGCCTGAAGCGCCGCGGCTTCAGCCGCGAGAGCATCAACGTCATGCGGGCCGCCTATCGGATGCTGTTCGCCGACGAGGGCACGTTCCAGGAACGGCTCGATGATACGGTCGAGACCTATTCCGGAAGCCCGGAGGTGATGGAAATCATCGACTTCATTCGTGCGGACGCCAGTCGGCCGCTATGTCTGCCGGTGCGGGAGATCTAGGACGTGCAGAAACTGGGGCTCATCGCTGGCGGCGGGAACCTACCCGTCGAGATCGCGCAGCATTGCGAACAGTCCGGACGACCGTTCTTCATCGTGCGGCTGAAGGGGTTTTCAGGCCCCGACATCGCCCGCTATCCCGGCGCCGACATCGGCCTGGCTGAACTTGGCAAGTGCTTCAAGGCGCTCAAGCGCGCCGGCTGCAAGGCCGTGACTCTGGTCGGGATCGTGGATCGGCCCGACTTCAAGTCGCTGACCCCCGATCTGCGGGGCCTGATGGCCCTGCCGGCCGTCATCGCCGCCGCCCGCAAGGGTGACGACGCCTTGCTGCGGGCGCTGGTCGGCGAGTTCGAGAAGGAAGGCTTCGCCGTCGAGGGCGCTCACGAGGTGATGGGCGACCTGACCTTGCCGGTCGGCGCCTTGGGCAAGGTGACGCCGAACGCCCAGCAGATGGCCGATGTCGAGCGGGCGCTGAAGGTGGCGCGCGCGGTCGGCGAACTGGACGTGGGGCAGGGGGCCGTGGTTTGCGACGGCCTCGTGCTCGCCGTCGAGGCCCAGGAGGGCACCGACGCCATGCTGCGGCGGGTGGCCGAACTGCCCCGGACGGTCCGCGGCGCGCCCGACGCGCCGCGCGGCGTGCTGGCCAAGGCGCCTAAGCCGATCCAGGAAACCCGTATCGATCTGCCGACCATCGGCCTCAACACCATCCACCGGGCCGCCCAGGCGGGTCTGGCGGGGGTCGCAGGGCAGGCCGGCGGCTTGTTGGTGCTCGACCGTGATGCGGTCATCGAACTCGCCAACGAACTTGGCCTGTTCGTGGTTGGCGTGGAGCGGCCGGCCGCGCTGTGACCAAACCGCTATGCGTCATGCTGGTGGCCGCCGAGGCCTCGGGCGATGATCGCGGGGCAGGGCTCGCGCGGGCGCTGAGACGGCGTCTAGGCGACGGCGTCCGGTTCGTCGGCGTCGGCGGCGCGCGCATGGCGGCCGAGGGCGTGCAAAGCCCGTTCGATATCTCCCAGCTATCGATCCTGGGCCTGCTGGAGGGCCTGCTGGCCTATCGCCGGGTGATGGCGAGGGTCGAGGACACTGTCGCCCTGGCGGCCCGTGAGAAGCCTGACGTCGTGGTGTTGATCGACTCCTGGGGGTTCACCCTGCGGGTCGCCCAAAGACTGCGCAAGCTCGATCCGAAACTGCCGCTGGTGAAGTATGTGGCGCCCCAGGTCTGGGCCACCCGGCCGGGCCGCGCCAGGACGCTGGCGGCCAGCGTCGATCATCTGCTCTCGATCCATGTCTTCGACGCGCCCTATTTCGAGGCCGAGGGACTGCCGACCACCTTTGTCGGCAATTCGGCCCTGACCCTCGACTTCTCGTGGGCTGACGGAGATCGGCTGCGGCGGGAACTTGGCGTAGCGCAGGACGCGCCGGTCCTGCTGGTGTTGCCGGGCAGTCGGCCGGGCGAGATTTCGCGCATCCTGCCGCCATTTGCGCAGGCCGTGGCGATCCTGAAGGCCGGCCATCCAGACCTGGCCGTCGTGATCCCCGCCGCGCCCACCGTGGCCGAGACGGTGAAGGCGCAGGCGGGCGATTGGGCGCACATCATCGAGGGCGAGAGCGGCAAGCTCGACGCCATGAAGGCTGCGACCGTGGCCCTGGCCTGCTCAGGCACGGTGACGACGGAGCTGGCCATGGCCGGCGTGCCGATGGTGGTCGGCTATCGCCTGGGCAACCTCACCCACGCCATTCTCAAGCACCTGATCCGCACGCCCTACATCACGCTGTTCAACATCGCGGCGAAGGCGTTCGTCGCCCCGGAACTGGTGCAGGACGACTGCAACGGCCCGGCGCTGGCGCGCGAAGTCGGCAAGCGGTTGGACGATCCTGAACTCCGCAGCAGCCAGATCGAGGCGCAGTCGGCGGCGCTTCTCAAGATGGGCCGTGGCGGACCCGACCCGTCCGAGACGGCGGCCGATACGGTGCTAGGCTTGCTGGCCGAGGCCAAGGGCTAGCTAAGGCCGCGCTCGGCCGCCCGCGCCAAACCAAAAATTCGTCATCACCGGGCTTTGGCCCGGTGATCCATACGCACGAACCTCTCGGAAAAATCTACGAGAGCGGAGTCTATGGATGGCCGACACCACAACGAAAAATAGCCCGGCTCGCAGGAGCCGGGCCATCATTCTCGGTGGGGCGGACGCGCTTAGCGCTTGTCGACGGGGACGTAATCGCGGGCCGGGGCGCCGGTGTAGAGCTGACGCGGACGGCCGATCTTCTGCGACGGGTCCTCGATCATCTCTTTCCACTGCGAGATCCAGCCCACGGTACGGGCCAGAGCGAACAGCACGGTGAACATCTCGGGCGGGAAGCCCAGGGCGCGCAGGGTGATGCCCGAGTAGAAGTCGACGTTCGGGTAGAGCTTGCGTTCGATGAAGTATGGATCGCTCAGGGCGACTTTTTCCAGCTCCATGGCGACCTTCAGCAGCGGGTCATCCCCGTGGCCGACTTCGGCGAGCACTTCGTGGCAGGTCTTCTGCATCACGGTCGCGCGCGGGTCGTAGTTCTTATAGACGCGGTGACCGAAGCCCATCAGGCGATAGCGGCGGTCCTTAACGCCTTGAACGTACTCGGGAATACGATCGACGGTGCCGATCTCCTTGAGCATGTTCAGCGCTTCTTCGTTCGCGCCGCCGTGGCTCGGGCCCCAGAGGCAGGCGATGCCGGCCGCGATGCAGGCGAACGGGTTGGCGCCCGACGAACCGGCCAGGCGGACGGTCGAGGTCGAGGCGTTCTGTTCGTGGTCCGCATGCAGGATGAAGATGCGGTCCATGGCGCGGGTCAGCACCGGGTTCGGCACCCAATCCTCGGCCGGAACCGAGAAGCACATGCGCAGGAAGTTTTCCGAATAGGACAGGTCGTTGCGCGGATGCACGAACGGCTGGCCACGGAAGTACTTGAAGGCGCGCGCCGCGATCGTCGGCATCTTGGCGATCAGCCGATGCGACGAGATCATCCGTTGTTCCGGATCATCGATGTTGGTGCTGTCGTGGTAGAAGGACGACAGGGCGCCGACGGCGCCGACCATGATCGCCATCGGGTGGGCGTCGCGACGGAAGCCCATGAAGAACCTATCGAACTGCTCGTGCAGCATCGTGTGATAGGTGATGTTGTGTTCGAATTGCTCGAATTCCTTGGCGTCCGGCAGCTCGCCGTTCAGCAGGAGGTAGCAGACCTCCAGGAAGCTCGACTCTTCAGCCAACTGGGCGATCGGGTAGCCGCGATGCAGCAGGATGCCCTTGTCGCCGTCGATGAAGGTGATCCTGCTCTCGCAGCTGGCCGTCGACGTGAAGCCCGGGTCGTAGGTGAAGACGTCGGCTTCGGCGTACAGCTTTCGGATATCGACGACGGCAGGACCGTCGGTTCCTTTCAGGATCGGCAACTCGACGGACCTGCCATCGAAATTCACTTTAGCCGTATCGCCCATGCCATCCCTTCCGCATGTAATATCAAACGCCTGTTCGGCGTGCCTTATACCGCCTTAAGCGGCCTGTGAAAGCGCGTCGTCAAGGCGCCCTAAACTTTCCGGTTTCCCGAGGCTTACAAGGGCCCCAGCCAGGTCCGGCGCAGGTGAGCCTCCGGAGAGAACCCCGCGCAGGGCCGGGCCGAACTTACCCATGCCGACCGCCTCGCTCTCCGCAAATCCCCGCAGGGCGGCTTCGAGTTCGGAAACGTCCCAGCCGGGCTGGACGTCGAGGATCTGGCGCAGGCGTCCCAGCCGCGCACGGGTCTCTTCGTTCAGCATGCCCTTGATCTTGTCAGTCAATTCCAGCGGCCGGCGCTTCAGCGCGAAGACCGTGGCGTCGGCGAGCTCGGGCATCGTCTTGGCCCCGTCCCGCACCAGCGGGATGGTGCGCAGCAGGATGTCCTGGTCGCCGTCGTGCAGCGGGAAAGCGCGGCTTTCGTGAATCTTGGTCACGAGGTCGGCCAGGCGGCTGATCTCGGCGAGCCGGATGTAGTGGTTGTTCAGATGGTTGAGCTTGTCCCAGTCGAGACGGGCGGGCGCGCCGACCACGTCTTCCAACTCGAACCAGGACGCGGCCTGCTCGTCGGTGAAGATCTCGTCGTTGCCGTGGCCCCAGCCCAGCCGCGCCAGATAGTTGCGCATGGCCTCGGGCAGATAGCCCATCTCGTCGAACTCGCTGACCGCCTGGGCGCCGTGGCGCTTGGACAGCTTCTTGCCGTCCGGGCCGTTGATCATCGGCAGGTGGGCCCAGACCGGCACGTCCCAGCCCAGCGCTTCGTAGATCTGGGTCTGGCGGGCGGCGTTGTTCAGGTGGTCGTCGCCGCGAATGACGTGGGTGATGCCCATTTCGTGGTCATCGACGATGACCGCGAGGTTGTAGGTGGGGGTGCCGTCGGTTCGCAGCAGGATCAGGTCGTCCAGATCCTTGTTCTGGAAGGTGACGTCGCCCTTCACCTTGTCGCGGATCACCGTTTCGCCCTCTTGCGGGCTCTTGAAGCGGATCACGTGCGGGCGGTCGTTGAAGTCGGCGTCAGCGTCGCGCCAGGGCGAACGGATGGCGCGGCCCTCGGCGCGCGCGATCTCGCGCTCGGCCGTGGTCTCCTCGACGCTCATGTAGCAGCGATAGGCGGCGCCCTTGGCCAGCAGTTCCTGGGCGGCCAGGACATGGCGTTCGGCCCGCGCGAATTGGAACACCGGCTCTTCGTCCGGGGTGAGGCCCAGCCAGGCCAAGCCGTCGAAAATCACCTGGACGGCGGCTTCGGTGGAGCGCTCGCGATCGGTGTCCTCGATGCGCAGCAGGAACTTGCCGCCGGTGTGCTTGGCGTAAAGCCAGTTGAAAAGCGCCGTCCGCGCCGTGCCTATATGCATAGCGCCGGTGGGCGAGGGGGCGATCCGGGTGACGACGGGACGGTCGGGCATCGATCTCGAGGCTGAAGCTGGGGCGCCAGATGTGCGCGCGGCGCCTCTTAGCACGGCCTTTCGCGAGCGTCCTAGCTTTCGCCGCATCGCAACATGGTTGGCCGATCAAGCTCTCGTGCAGTCGGAACGGTGGACCCTGTGGGCGCCGGTAGCCTTCGGGATCGGGGCGGCGCTCTATCTATCCCTGCCGGCTGAACCCCTTGTCGCCGTGGCGTTCGCCGCTCTTGCGGCAGCCGGGGCGCTGGTGATCGTGGTCGGCCGCTGGAGCCTCGGCAAGCCGCTGACCATCGCCCTGACCCTGGCGGCTTTCGTCTTGGCGGGCTTCGCAGCCGGCAAGCTGCGCACCCAGAGCGTGCGCGCGCCGATCGCACCAGCCGGCGGCGGGGTGCGGGCGATCGAGGGATTCGTCGTCGACGTGGCCAGTCCGGGGCAGGGCGGGCCGCGACTGCTGCTGGCGCCGATCCAGATCAGCGGGCTTTCGCCGGAGGCCACGCCGATCCGGGTGCGGGTGACGCTGCAGGACGATGACGCGCTGCCCGCGCCGGGGACGGTGATCAAGTTGCGCGGCATGCTCAATGCGCCGCCGCCCCCGGCCAGCCCAGGCTCCTACGACTTCGCCCGCGACGCCTTCTTCGACGGGATCGGCGGCGTGGGGTTCGCCCTGACGCCGGTGCGCGAGGCCGAGGCGGGTTCGCCACCCTGGAGCCTTGGTCTGGAAATGAAGGTGAACGCGGCGCGCTGGGCGCTGGCCAAGCAGATCGTCGCCGAGATGGGCCCCGAAAGCGGTGGACTGGCCGCGGCCATGGTCACGGGCCACGAGGCCTTCGTGCCCAAGGCGCAGGTCGAGGCGCTGCGGGCCTCGGGCCTGGCGCATATCGTCTCGATCTCCGGCCTGCACATGGCCATCGTCGGCGGCTTCACCTTCGCCCTGGTGCGGCTGGGCGTGGCGGCCTGGCCGTGGGCGGCGTTGCGGGTGTCGTCGAAGAAGGTCGCGGCCCTGGTCGGGTTGGCGGCGGTCTGCGGATATCTGGTGCTGTCGGGGTCGCCCAGCCCGGCTGAGCGGGCGGCGATCACGGCAGGCGCGGCCTTCTTCGCCATTCTGGTCGACCGCCGGGCCATCAGCCTGCACACCCTGGCGATCGCGGCGCTGGCGATCATGATCTTTCAGCCTGAGGCGGTGACCGAGCCGGGCTTCCAGATGTCGTTCGCGGCCACCACGGCTCTGGTGGCCCTGGCCGAAGCGTGGCCACGGCCGGCCAAGGAGATCAACACGCCCTGGCCGATCCGCATCGTCCAGGGCGTCGGCGTCTGGATGGCGGCGAGCGTCGGGGCCAGCTTCGTCGCCGGGCTGGCGACCGGCCCGTTCGCCATGCAGCACTTCAACCGCGTCGCCACCTTCGGCCTGGCCGCCAACCTGCTGGTGGCGCCGATCTCCTCGTTCCTGATGATGCCGGCCCTGGCGATCGGCGCGGTGCTGGCGCCGCTGGGCCTGGGCGGGGTTCCACTGTCAGCGGCGGGCGTGGCCATCGACACCATGAACAGGATCGCCTCGGCGGTGGCGGGGTTGCCCAATAGCCAGTTGATCGTGCCGAGCGCGCCGGGCTGGACGCTGGCGGTCTCGTTCATCGGCATCTTGTGGCTGTGCCTGTGGAGGGGGCCGTTGCGGTGGCTGGGCTTGCCGCTCGCGCTGTCGGTGGCGCTCTATCCGCGCCCGCCCGCCCCGGACGCCTGGATCGCGGCCGACGGCTCGACCGTGGCGGTCCGCGACGGCGGGGCGGCGATCCTGTTCCGACCTGACGCCAAGCTGTTCGCCGCCGAGCTATGGGCTAGGCGCCGGGGCCTGAGCGTGCCGGAAGACGGCCTGGCGGTACGTGAAGCGAGCTTTGACTGCGACCGCTGGTCCTGCGCGCCGCGGGCCGGCGTCGCCGCGCCTCGGGTGGCGGCGATCATGACCCGCCGCGCCTCCACCATCGAACGCAAGCTGCCGCTGTTCTGCGACTGGGCCGAGGTGGTGGTGGTGCGGGGCGAGGCCCCGCCATGCCCGAAGGCCTTGACCTTGACCCAGGCGGACTTCGCGCGCGGCGGCTCGGCCGAACTCTATCGGACGGACGCCGGTTGGCGGGTGGTCTGGGCGCAGGACCTTCGCGGTCAGCGCCCCTGGACCGGAGTTAGTGGTAGCGGCGGATGAGGCCGACGAGGCGGCCCTGCACCTGGATCTGGTCGGGTCCGAAGATGCGGGTCTCATAGGCCGGGTTCGAAGCTTCCAGCGCGATCGACGCGCCTTTGCGGCGCAGGCGCTTCAGGGTCGCTTCCTCGCCCATGACCAGGGCCACGACGATGTCGCCGGAATTGGCCGAGTCGGTGCGGCGGATCACGACGTAGTCGCCGTCGAGAATGCCGGCGTTGATCATCGAGTCGCCCTGGACCTCCAGGACGAAGTGCTCGCCCGCGCCCAGCATGGTTTCGGGGACCGGAAGCCGGTCGCGTTCCTGCTGGATCGCTTCGATGGGCGTACCGGCCGCGATGCGACCCAGGATCGGCAGGTCGCGGGTGTCGTTGGCGATCGGCATGACCGGCGCGTCGCCCGGATCCACCAGTTGCGGCTTGAAGGGCGAGCGGCCCTTCGGCGGCGCCGTGGTGGTGGCTTGCTGCGGCAGCTTCACCACTTCCAGCGCCCTGGCCCGGTGGGGCAGGCGGCGCAGGAAGCCGCGCTCCTCCAACGCCGTGATCAGGCGGTGGATGCCGGACTTGGACGCCAGATCCAGCGCCTCCTTCATCTCGTCGAACGACGGCGAGACGCCGGTTTCTTTGATCCTCTCATGGATGAACATGAGAAGTTCGTGCTGCTTACGGGTGAGCATGGCCTAGGAGCCCTTGGAGAACAAAGCGCAAACGTTATGAATGTTCTCTAGGTGTTCCTCATTAATGTCAAGTTACCGCTGAAGCCTTGAAAGGCTTAGCTTTTCTCCGGCTCTGAGGGCGGCTCGGGCCGACTCAGCCCAGCAGGGCGCGGGTCGCGGCGGTCACGTCGGGCTGGCGCATCAGGCTCTCGCCGACCAGCATGGCCTTGGCGCCGGAGCGTTCGAGCCGGGTGACGTCGAGGGCCGTGAAGATCCCGCTCTCGGTGACCAGCAGGGCGTCGCCAGGTGTGGCGCCGGCCAGACGCTCGGTGATGCCGAGGTCAGTCTCGAAGGTGCGCAGATTGCGGTTGTTCACCCCGATCAACTTGGCGCCGAGCTTGCCGGCTCGGGCCATTTCGTCCTCGTCATGGACCTCGACCAGGGCGTCCATCCCCAGGCGCGCGGCCTCGGCCATCAGTTCGGCGGCGAGGCCGTCGTCGATCATGGCCAAGATCACCAGGATGGCGTCGGCCCCGAGCGCGCGGGATTCGGCGACCTGCCAGGGGTCGACCAGGAAATCCTTGCGGATGGCGGGCAGGGCGACGGCGTCGCGGGCGGCGGTCAGGAAGCTGTCGGCGCCCTGGAAGCTAGGCCCGTCAGTCAGGACTGAAAGGCACGCCGCGCCGCCGGCCTCATAGGCCTTGGCCAAGGTCGGCGGATCGAAGTCTTCCCGGATAAGTCCCTTCGAGGGCGAGGCCTTCTTGATCTCGGCGATCAGCGCGAGCTTGCCCGGGGCATGAGCGCGCTCCAGCGCCTTGCGGAACCCGCGCGGCGCGGAGGCGGCCTGGGCGGCGGCCTCCAGTTCGGCGAGGCTGCGCGCGGCTTTGCGCTCGGTGACTTCGTCACGCTTGTAGGCGGCGATCTTGTCGAGGATGTCGCTCATGCTAGGCCTTCTTGCGCCGAGGTAAGTTCGACCAACTTGGCCAGGGCGGTCTTGGCGTGGCCGTCGTCGATGATCTGGCCGGCGAGATCGACGCCGTCGCGCAGGGTCTCGACCCGCTCGCCCACCAGGAAGGCGGCGGCGGCGTTGAGCAGCACGATGTCGCGATAGGCGCCCTTGGCGCCGTCCAGCAATTCCCGCAGGGCCGCGGCGTTCTGGGCCGGCGATCCGCCGGTCAGATCGGCCAGGGCCGCGCGCGGCAGGCCGACAGCCTCGGGCGTGATGGTGAACAGCCGGACCTGGCCGTCGCGATATTCCGCGACGCTGGTCTCGGCCGTGGTGGTCATTTCATCCATGCCGCCGCCGTGGACGACCCAGGCGCGCTCGGCGCCGAGAGCGCCCAGCACCCGGGCCAGCGGCTCGACCCAGCGGTCGGCGAACACGCCCATCACCTGACGCTGGGCGCCGGCCGGATTGGTCAGCGGACCGAGCAGGTTGAAGATGGTGCGAAAGCCGAGGTCCGTGCGGATCGGGGCGACATGGCGCATGGCGCTGTGGTGCGCGGGCGCGAAGAAGAACGCCACATTGGCCTGGTCCAGCGCCTTGAGCTGCTGCTCGGCCGAGGCGGCGACATTGACGCCCAGTTCAGTCAGGACGTCGGCCGCGCCGGAGCGTGAGGAGACCGCGCGATTGCCGTGTTTGGCGATCTTCAGCCCGCCGCCGGCGGCCACGAAGGCCACGGCGGTCGAGACGTTGAGCGTGTGGAGGCCGTCGCCGCCGGTGCCGCAGACATCCATCACCTGGAACGGATGATCGAGGGTGACGGCGGCCTTGCGCATGGCGCGGGCGCAGGCAGTGATTTCGCCGGTCGTCTCGCCGCGCATGCGCATGGCGGTGACGGCGGCGGCGACCTGGGCCGGGGTGGGCTCGCCGCGCAGGCAGGCGGCGAAGAACTCGCCGGCGTCGTCCTCGGTGAGGGTGCCGCCGTCGGCCAGGCGGCCCAGAAGCGGTTTGAAAGCGTCCGACATGGCTTAAGCCACGCTCAGGGGCTCGACGCCCGCGAGTTTCAAGAAGTTGGCCAGCATGGCGTGGCCGCCCTCGGTGGCGATGGACTCCGGGTGGAACTGCACGCCTTGGATCGGCCGATTGCGATGCTGGAAGCCCATGATCTCGCCGTCTTCTGTCCAGGCGGTCACTTCCAGCACTGGCGGCAATGTGGATTTCTCGACCGACAGGCTGTGGTAGCGGGTCGCGGTGAACGGATTGGGCAGGCCGGCGAAGATGCCCTTGCCCTCGTGGAACATCGGGCTGGTCTTGCCGTGCATCACCTGCTTGGCGCGGACGACGTCGCCGCCATAGGCTTGGCCGATGGCCTGGTGGCCAAGGCAGACGCCCAGGATCGGCAGGTCGTTCGGGGCCGCTTCCAGCAGGGCCAGGCAGATGCCGGCCTCGTTCGGGGTGCAGGGGCCGGGCGAGAGCAGAACGCCCTGGGGCCCCAGGCCAAGGGCCTCGTCGACGCTCAGCGCATCGTTGCGATAGACCTGCGTCTCCGCGCCCAGCTCGTTCAGATAATGAACCAGGTTGTAGGTGAAGCTGTCGTAGTTATCGATCACCAAGATCATCAGATTTCTCTAGGCTCCGCTTGGCTTTCCGCCAAGGCCCCGGATTGCAGGCGAGGCCCGTTCACCGGATGTTGTGGTCATGTCGCCGCCCGATTCTGTCCTCGACCCTGAACAGATGGCCTATGCTCGAGCGCTCCTGCGAGCGCCCGTGGCGCGTGAACGCGTGTGGCCGGCCCTGGCGTCGGCAGGGTTTGCGGCCTTCGCCGCCCTGGCCCTGGCCGGGGCCATGATCATGGCCCCGCCGGTCACCACCCAGCACGTCGTCGAACGCGCGCCCTAGACGAATCGCCAGGATTCCTCGGCGGCGCGCCGCAGGGCTCGGGCCTTGTGGAGGGTTTCGTCGTACTCGGCGTCCGGATCGCTGTCGGCGACGACCCCGCCGCCGGCCTGAACGTACATCTGGCCGTCCTTGAAGCAGGCGGTGCGCAGCACGATGCAGGTGTCGACCGAGCCGTCGGCGCCGAAGTAGCCGACCGCGCCGGCATAGGCGATGCCGCGTTTCTCCAGCTCCAGTTCGTCGATGATCTGCATGGCCCGGACCTTCGGCGCGCCGGACAGCGTGCCGGCGGGCAGGGCGGCCATCAGTACGTCGATCGGATCCAGGCCGTCAGGGGCGTCGCCCTCGACGTTGGAGACCAGGTGCATCACGTGGCTGTAGCGCTCGACGAAGAACGAATCGGTGACGCGCACGCGGGCGCCGCGCGAGGGCTGCGGCGGTTCGTTGGAGCCGGTGTTCTTCAGCATGGCGACCCGGCCCACGTCGTTGCGGCCAAGATCGAGCAGCATCAGATGCTCGGCGCGTTCCTTGGGGTCGGCGATCAGTTCGGCCTCCAGCGCCCGGTCCAACTCGGGCGTGGCGCCGCGCGGTCGGGTGCCGGCGATCGGCCGGATGGTGATCTTGCCGTCGCGCAGCCGCACCAGGATTTCCGGCGACGAGCCCGCGAGCTGGAAGTCGCCGAAGTTCAGATAGAACAGGAACGGCGAGGGGTTGGTCCGCCGCAGCGAGCGGTAGAGCGCGAAGGGATCATGGGCGAAGGGCGCCCGGAACCGGTGGCTCGGCACGACCTGGAAGATGTCGCCGGCCAGGATGTACTCTTTCGCCCGTGCGACGATGGCGTGGTAATCCTCGCGGCTCACCGGCGTGGTGAAGCTGTCGGCTTGCGGCGTGGCGGTTCCAGCCAGCGGCGGAGCTGAGCCGCGCAGATCGGCGACCACTTCGTCCAGGCGGGCCTGGGCGACCTCATAGGCCGCCTTGGCGCTGACCTCGGAGGGGCGGACCGTGGTGACCAGGATGATCTCCTGGGCGATGGCGTCGAAGATCGCGACCACCGAGGGCCGGATCATCAGGCCGTCAGGCAGGTCCAAGGGGTCGGGATTGACGTTCGGCAGGTGTTCGACCAGCCGGATCATGTCGTAGCCGATGGCTCCGAACACCCCCGCCGACATCGGCGGCAGACCCTCCGGGAGGTCCAGACGCGAGCGCGCCACCAGGTCGCGGAGCGAATCGAGCGCCCCGCCAGCCTGGGACTGGAACCGGCCGGCGGCGATGTCCGGGCCGACCGCGATCTCGGCCTGGTCGCCCCGGCACCTCCAGACGAGGTCCGGCTTCATGGCGATCACGGAGTAGCGGCCCCGGTGAGCGCCGCCCTCCACGGATTCGAACAGGAAGGCGTAGGGCCGTCCGTGGGCGATCTTCAGATAGGCCGAGACCGGGGTCTCGAGATCGTCGATCAGACGGGTCCAAACGACCTGCGGCGCGCCCTGAGAATACTTCGCCTCAAAGTCCGCAAACGCAGGGTCGATCGTCACTTGGATGTCTCCGCCTGGCCCGCCTTGGGCGCGGCCTTTTCGGTCTCGGTGATCGGCGGCAGGCCCAGGGCCGAGCGCGCCGTCGCCGGGAAGATCTTCACACCGACGTCGGTCCGGGCGGCCTTGCGGGCCGCGGCGCCGAGGTCGCGGAAGAGCGCCATGGTCACCTGCGGACGCGCGTCCTCGGTGATCTTGGCCAGGGCCGGGCCGGCGGGGGCGTTGACCGTCTCCAGCTTGGCGACGATGAGGCCGAACTGAACGCCGTCGGCGGTGAAGACTTCGCCCGGCTTGGCGTTGAAGGTCTTCACCAGGGCGTCACGCGACAGGGCGGTGTTCTGCGCCGCGTTCTGACGGTCGATGCCGGCGACATTGACCACCTTCGAGCCGGCCGAGGCGGCGACGGCTGCGAGGCTCTCGCCCTTGCGGACACGGGCGGCGTACTCGTCGGCCTTGGTCTGCAGGCGCTTGAGCATCTCGGTCATCATCCAGACGCGGGTGAGATCGGGCTTGACCTCGGCCAGCGGCGGCAGGGCGCTCGGAATGATCCGCTCGACCCGGAGGGCGAAATATTCGCCGTTGCCGGCTTCCTGGATCTCGCTTTCGCCGCCCACGGGCAAGCTGTAGGCCAGTTCCAGCAGCTTCGGCGTTACGCCAGGAACCGGCTGTCCCTGCGGACCTTGGCCCTGTTGGGTCACCGGACCGATGGTCATGACCGGCACGCCGGCCTTCTTGGCCGCGTCGGCGAGGTTGGCGCCGGTGCCGCGGGCTTCTTCATAGGTCTGGCTGAGGGCGTAGACCTTCTCGGCCGCGGCGTCCTTGCGCAGTTCGGCTTCGATCTGCGGGCGGACCTGGTCGAGGGTCACGGTTTGGCCGGGAGTGACCTTGGTGACCTTGACGACCGCGACGCCCAGGTCGCCCTGGATGGCGGCCGAGACGGTGTCCGGCTTGAGGGCGAAGGCGGCGGCGGCGACGCGCTTGTCGGCGATAGCGCTCTGCGGCTTGTCGACATAGTTGATGACTTCGACGCCAAGCGACTTGGCGATCGCGGAGGGATCCTCGCCCTTGGTGAGGCGGGCGGCGACGGCCGCCGCGGCCGCAGCGTCCTTCACCGGGATCTGGATCAGCGAACGGGTTTCGGGCTGAGCCAGGGTGTCCTTGCGGAACGCGAAGCGCTTCTGAACCTCGGCCTCGTCGATCGGCAACGCGCCGCTGATCGTCGCGGGGCTGAAGGCGACAACCGAGATGACGCGGAATTCCGGGCGGGTCAGCTGGGCGGACTTCTCTTTCATGAAGGCGGTAAGCTGGACGTCGGTCGGCAGGGCCGGCGCCGCGACGCTGCGCGGATCGATGGTGAAGAAGCCGACGTCGCGCGATTCCATCTCGTAGACCGCGCCAAGCGCGCTGTAGGCGCGGGGCACGCGCAGGCCGTTGACCATGGCCGAGATGACGTGGGACTCGGCGATCTGGTCGCGCATCAAGGTGTCGAAGCGGGCCGGGGTCAGGCCGTTCTCAGCCAGCCGTTGCCCGTAGAGCGCCTTGTCGAACGCGCCGGAGATCGGGTTGAAAAAGGCCGGGATCTTGCGCAGTTCGGCCATGACCAGCTTGTCCGAGGGCCGGACGCCGATCTTGTGCAGCATTTCGCCGAACGCCTCTCGGGTGGCGAGTTCGTCCAGCAGGCGCTTGTCCAGGCCGAATTGTGCGGCCTGCTCGATGCTGATCGGCTGCTTGGACTGCTCTTCGGCTCCCTTGCGGAAGTTGTCGAACTCCCGGCGGAAGTCGGGGCCCGAGACGGTGCGTGAGCCCGCCTTGATCACATCGTCGGTGTAGTTGCCATTGAAGGCGTCGTTGATGCCGAAGATCGCGAAGCTGATGACCAGGAGGCCGATCAGCACAGCGGCGACCCAGGATTTGGCGAACTTGCGGGTTGCGGACAGCATTTGACCTTCCGGTGCCTCTTCGGCGCGAACGTGGAAGGCGGGTATAGTGGAGGGGACTTCCCCCCCGCAAGCGCGTGACAGAACAAGCGGCTTGGCTTAACGCCCCTTTGTCCAAAAAATACGAGGCTAAGATGACTTCTCCGACCCCTTTGATCGCCGGCAACTGGAAGATGAACGGGGTGGCGGCGTCGCTGTCGGAAGCCCAGGCGGTCGCCGCCGGGCTCGGCGCGACCACCGCCCGCGTGGCGATCTGTCCGCCGGCGACGCTGGTGGCGCGCGCGGCCACGGCGGTGAGCGGCACGGCCTTGCTGCTGGGCGGCCAGGACTGCCGCGCGGAAATCTCGGGCGCCTTCACTGGCGACATTTCGGCCGAAATGCTTGCCGACGCAGGGGCCAGCCTGGTCATCCTGGGCCACTCCGAGCGCCGTGCCGGCTACGGCGAGACCGATTCCCTGGTGGCCGCGAAGGTCGAGGCGGCGCTGCGCGCGGGCCTTGAACCGATCATCTGCGTCGGCGAGACTCTGGAAGAGCGCAAGGCCGGCAAGGCGCTGGACATCGTCACCAGGCAGGTGAGGGCCTCTCTGCCCGCATCCTTGGGCGGCAAGGCGTTCTCGGTCGCCTATGAGCCGGTCTGGGCGATCGGGACCGGCCTGACGCCGACCACCCCGGAGATCGAAGAAATCCACATCGCCATCCGCGCGACCCTGGTCGAGGTGTTTGGCGCCCACGGCAAGATCCCGCCGATTCTCTACGGCGGCTCGGTGAAGCCTTCCAATGCGAATGAGATTCTGCATGCGGCCGAGGTCGGCGGCGCTCTGGTCGGGGGCGCCTCGCTGACGGCGCAGGACTTCCTGGGCATCGTCAACGCCCTTTAGGCGGCTGACGGGCCCTTGAGTTCGACGGTGTTGCCCTCGGGATCCTGGATATAGAGCGAGGTTCCGTCGCCCTGCGCGCCATAGCGTTGGCCCTCATCAATGACGGCGACGCCGTGAGCGGCCAGATGGGCGCGGATCGCGGCCTCGTCAAACGGGCGGACGGCCAGGGCGAAGTGGTCGAGATTGCGGGCCTCAGCCCCGGGCGGCGCCCCGCCTGGCTGGCCGAGTCTGCCGTCCACCGTCACCAGATCGATCAGAGACGTCCCGGCGCGGACGTGGGTGAGGCCAAGTTCCGGGCGATCCCAATCAAGAGCGCACCCCAGGACCTCGGTGTAGAACGCCAGCATCGCATCCTTGTCGACGATGCGTAGAACGATGTGGTCGAAACCGGCCGGCCGAATGGGGTTGGGCATCGCAACTCTCCTGGCTTCCTGCCGAAGATAGGTGGCCCGGCCCTGCAAAGGGAGACTTTCTTGGCCTTGGCCTGGGCGATGCGACGCCCTAGCTATGGTCTTGTGCGCCGCCTGATGGTAGAGCGCGCGCTTCATTTCGGCACGGGAGACCGGCCGAAGGCATCGGATATATCAATGCTGCTCGGCATTCTGCTCACCATCCACGTCATCGTCTGCATCTCGCTGATCGCGGTCGTCCTGTTGCAACGCTCGGAAGGCGGGGCGCTGGGCATGGGCGGTGGCAGCACTGGTTTCATGACCGCGCGTGGCGCTGGCGACCTGCTGACCCGCACGACCTGGATCCTGGGTTCGGTCTTCTTCATCCTCAGCCTGACGCTGACCATGCTGGCGGGCCGTGAGCGCGGCGCCTCCTCGGTCGTCGACCGGGTGAAGGTCGAGGGTATTGATCCCAACAGCCTCAATCGTCCGACCGTGCCGGAACCGACCGCCCCGGCGACTAGCCCGAGCGACGCGCCGGCCCCGCTGACCGCGCCGACGCCGCAGGTTCGCAACCCCTTCACTGGTGAAGGCCCGCAACCGGCCGCCCCCGCGCCGACCAACCCCTAAAAGTCCAGAGAGATCGTGAGACCTTCCCAAAAGCCGCCTCGGCGGCTCATTCTGCGTTTGCGCGCACGTCTTGCGGCGCCTCTATCCACACTTTCCGCAGCCTTCGGCGAATCGCCGCAGGGCGCCCAACGCGAATCACGGCTAACCTGAACGCCCATGACCCGGTACATTTTCATCACCGGCGGCGTGGTCTCCTCCTTGGGAAAAGGTCTCGCTTCCGCCGCTCTCGGCGCCTTGCTGCAAGCTCGTGGCTATAAGGTCCGTCTCCGCAAGCTCGATCCCTATCTGAACGTCGATCCGGGAACGATGAGTCCCTATCAGCACGGCGAGGTCTTCGTGACCGACGACGGCGCTGAGACCGACCTCGATCTGGGGCACTACGAGCGCTTCACAGGCGTGAACGCCACGCGAGCCGACAACATCACGACCGGCCAGATCTACAAGACCATCATCGAGAAGGAACGCCGCGGCGACTATCTGGGCGCGACCGTCCAGGTGATCCCGCACGTCACCGACGAGATCCGCAACTTCGTGCTGTCCGATCCGGGCGAGGGCGTCGACTTCGTGCTGGTCGAGATCGGCGGCACGGTCGGCGACATCGAAGGCCTGCCGTTCTTCGAGGCGATTCGCCAGCTTGGCCAGGAACTGCCGCGCGGCCACGCCTGCTACATTCACCTGACGCTGTTGCCGTACATCAAGACGGCCGGCGAGATGAAGACCAAGCCGACCCAGCACTCCGTCAAGGAACTGCGGTCGATCGGCATCCAGCCCGACATCCTGCTCTGCCGTTGCGAGCAACCGATCCCGGCCAGCGAGCGCCGCAAGATCGCCCAGTTCTGCAATGTCCGTGAAAGCGCCGTGATCCAGGCGATGGACTCGTCGAACATCTATCACGTGCCGCTCGACTATCACGCCCAGGGCCTGGACCGCGAAGTGCTGTCGGTGTTCGGCCTGTCCGACACCGCGCCGGCCCCGGACCTGTCGCGCTGGGAAGAAATTTCGCACACCCTGACCCACCCCGACGGCGAAGTGAACATCGCCATCGTCGGCAAGTACACGGCCCTGACCGACGCCTATAAGTCGCTGATCGAGGCGCTGGTGCATGGCGGCGTCGCCAGCAATGTCCGGGTCAAGTTCGATTGGATCGAGGGCGAGGCCTTCGAACGCGAGGAGGGGCTGATCTCCGAGCGTCTGACCGATGTCCACGGCGTTCTGGTGCCTGGCGCCTTCGGCGAGCGCGGCTCGGAAGGCATGATCCGCGCGGTGCAGTTCGCGCGTGAGCACGAGATTCCCTATTTCGGCATCTGCTTCGGCATGCAGATGGCGATGATCGAGGCGGCCAGGAACCTGGCGGGCATCAAGCACGCCTCGTCCACTGAGTTCGGTCCGACCTCCGAGCCGATCGTCGGCCTGATGACCGAGTGGACCCGCGGCAACGAGCGAGAGACTCGCAAGGAAGGCGACGACCTGGGCGGCACCATGCGCCTGGGGGCCTATGATGCGGTGCTGACGCCAGGTTCGAAGGTTGCGGCCATCTATGGTGGAACCGAGCTCAGTGAGCGCCATCGTCACCGCTATGAGGTCAATATCGGTTACCGCGAGGCGATCGAGAACACCGGCCTGATCTTCTCGGGGCTCTCCCCGGACGGCGTTCTGCCGGAGATCTGCGAGCGTTCGGACCACCCCTGGTTCATCGGCGTGCAGTTCCACCCCGAACTGAAAAGCAGGCCGTTCGATCCCCACCCGCTGTTCGCCAGCTTCATCGGCGCGGCCAAGGAACGCTCGCGCCTCGTCTAGGACGGTTTCCCATGACCGGGGGAGGGCGCTATCCTCCGGTCATGCTCACCCGCGACGACGTGCGACGCATCGCGCTCGACCAGCCGCAGGCCTATGAGGCCGACCATCACGGCATGCCGTCGTTTCGCGTCGGCAAGAAGATCTTCTGCACGATCCATCAGGATCACCCCCGCGCCATGCTGAAGCTCGATCCTGAGGATCAGCGCAATCTCAGCGAAGCCGATCCCGGCGTGGTCGAGCCCGTGCCTGGCTACTGGGGCCGAAACGGCTCGACCTTCATCTGGTTCGAGAAGATCGAGGCCGGGCGATTCGCCGATCTGATGCGGATGGCCTGGGCGCAGGTTGCGCCAAAACGCCTCCTAGCCGCTGTTTCTACAGGGGTTTACAAGGGCGGTTGAAACCCGGAGCGATTTCCGGCATACACCCGCGCTCACGTCGGCGGCCTGTCGTTTCGGCCGCCTTCTCCTTTTTTACGCCTGCGAGATTCCCCATGGCCGTTCCGAAACGCAAAGTATCACCGTCGCGGCGCAACATGCGGCGTTCGCACCACGCCCTCGGCGCCAATTCCTATGTCGAAGACAAGGAAACCGGCGAACTGAAGCGCCCCCACCACGTCGACCTGAAGACCGGCATGTACAAGGGCCGTCAGGTCATCACGCCGAAGGAAGACTAGTCCTTCTCGAGGGCCGCGCTCGCGCGCCTGAGCCCTTGAAGGTCTGAGCTATCCAAATCCCTCGCCCGGGTTCCGGGCGGGGGATTTTGCATTGCCGCCTAGGCCAGCAGATCGACGGCGGCGATCTCGACCGGCGCCTGTTCTTCGATCCTGGCGAAGGTCGCGGCGGTGCGCGGACACCCGTCGGTCCGCCGGTAGACCGCCACATGAGTTCCAGGGCCGCCGCCAGTGTGGCCCTCTACAGCCCAGTCGTCCTTCGTCGCCGAGCACATCAACCCAAGGCCGTAGGCCGGCGTCGTCCATGGCGGGGTGGCGAACTGCGGCAGGGCATGGGTTTCTCGCATCGCGGCACGCGACTCCGCCGACAACGGGGAGGACGCCCCCATCAAGCCGTCGAGCAGTATCGCGGCCGTGTGCAGCGGGCCGACGAACAGTCCGTGATAGACCCAGCCAGGGTGATAGCCGCGCGCGCTTCCCATCTGCACATCGACCAGGTCCTCGGGCTGCGAAGCCAGTCGGGCGTCCTCGACGCCAAGCGGCTGGAGCACCAGCGCCCGGGCCGCAGCCTCCAAGCCGTCGCCAAAGGCGTCCTCGACCAGGGCGCGGGCTTGCAAGTAGCCGATATTCGAGTAGGCCCAGCCCGTGCCGGCGCGATAGAGCGGCCGGTCGGCGTCGGCGCGGGCGGTGAGCTCCTCTAGGCTCCAGGGCGTAGCTCCCGCCGCGACGGCCCGATGATAGGCGGCGACGGCGCCGTAATCGGGCAGCCCGGCCTCATGGCGCAATAGCTGGCGCAGGGTGCAGGCCCCCAGGGGACGGTCGAGCGACAGCCGGCGTTGCTCAACCAGTCGCAGGGCCGTCGCGGCGAGGATCGTCTTGCCGAAGCTCCACCATGGGACGATCAGGTCGCCGCCGTCCGAGCGCGCGACCTGGCCCGATTCCAGAAGGACGAAGGCTTGATTTGGCATGTGCTCTCCCGCGCCTGTGCGCCGCCTAACATTGCCACCGAGTCCGAAGCTGGCTAAAGGGGCGCGCGCATTTCCGCCCAATCCAGGAGCTTCCATGACCGAGATCGTCGACATCATCGCCCGGGAAATCCTGGACAGCCGCGGCAACCCGACGGTCGAGGTGGACGTCATTCTGGAAGACGGCTCGCTGGGCCGGGCCGCAGTGCCGTCGGGCGCTTCCACCGGCGCCCACGAGGCGGTCGAGAAGCGTGACGGGGACAAGAGCCGCTACGGCGGCAAGGGCGTCCTGAAGGCCGTCGAGGCCGTCAATGATGAGATTTACAACGCGCTGTCGGGCTTCGATGCCGAAGACCAGCGCCGTCTCGACACCCGGCTGATCGAGTTGGACGGCACCCCGAACAAGAGCCGTCTCGGCGCCAACGCGATCCTGGGCGTCAGCCTGGCGGCGGCCAAGGCCGCGGCGATCAGCGCCGACCTGCCGCTCTACAAGTATGTCGGGGGCGTCTCGGCCCGCGTGCTGCCGGTGCCGATGATGAACATCATCAACGGCGGCGCCCACGCCGACAATCCGATCGACATCCAGGAATTCATGATCCTGCCGACCGGCGCCGACACCTTCGCCGAAGGCCTGCGCATGGGCGCCGAGATCTTCCACGCGCTGAAGAAGGCGCTGTCCGACGCCGGCCACAACACCAATGTCGGCGACGAGGGCGGCTTCGCCCCCAACATCGGTTCGGCCGAAGAAGCCCTGGCCTTCATCGTCAAGGCTGGCGCGGCGGCGGGCTTCAAGGCCGGCGAGCACTTCCAACTGGGCCTCGACGCCGCCTCGACCGAGTTCTTCAAGGACGGCAAGTACGTGCTGGGCGGCGAGGGCAAGACCCTCGATCCGGCCGGTATGGTCGATTACCTGGCCGGCCTGGTCGCCAAGTTCCCGATCGTCTCGATCGAAGACGGCATGGCCGAGGACGACCTGGAAGGCTGGAAGCTGCTGACCGACAAACTGGGCGGCAAGGTCCAACTGGTGGGCGACGACCTCTTCGTCACCAATCCGGCCCGTCTGGAGAAGCTGGGCGTCGAGATGGGCCTGGCCAACTCCATCCTGGTGAAGGTCAACCAGATCGGCACCCTGTCGGAGACCCTGGACGCTGTCGACATGGCCCACCGCGCCGCCTACACGGCCGTGATGAGCCACCGCTCGGGCGAGACCGAGGACGCCACCATCGCCGACCTGGCGGTCGCCACCAACTGCGGTCAGATCAAGACCGGCTCGCTGTCGCGCTCCGACCGGACGGCCAAGTACAACCAACTGCTGCGCATCGAGGAAGAGCTGGGCGACCAGGCGATCTATCTCGGCGCCAAGGCGCTGAAGCGCCTCTAGATCCGCCGAAAGGCGCGGCTGAACAGAAAGGCCGCGCCGCTCAGCGTCATCACCACGCCAAAGGTCATGAACGCCGCCGCATACGACCAGCGCTCGGCGATCTGGCCGAAGGCGAGGTAGAGACCGATGGACCCCAACGTCCACAGGAAGCCCGCCAGCGAGGCGATGGTGGCGCGGCGCTCGGTCGGGATGGCGTGCTGCATCCGGGTTTCGAAGTTGATGTCGATCAGCTTCACCAGGCCGGCGAACGCCGCCAGCAACAGCATCCCCGCCGGGCTCATCATGTGGGCCGCCGCCATCAGCAGCCCGCCGGCCAGGATGACGACGCCGTAGAGCGCGGCTGCGCGAACGCCGCTCAGGCGATAGGCCAGGGCCGCGGCCACCGCCGATGTCGCGTAGGTGGCGGCGTAGTAGATCGGGATGGCCTGGCGACTAAGGCCGGCCTCCTCGCCATAGATCCCCCAGAACTCATCCAGCGATCCGCCCAGCGTCCAGAGCGTGACCACGACCAGCATCGGCCGCAGGATCGCCGGGGTGCGCAATGTCTCGCTCAGAGCCTGCTTGAGGTGCGCCAGATAGTCGGCTTCGCCGGTCGATTGCACCTTGGGCGCCGAGGGCAGGGTGGCGGCGACGACGGCTGCGGCGATCACCGCGGCGATGCTGAGCACCATCAGGAGCTCGTAGCCGCCAAGCTTGTGGACGCCGACCGCGGCCAGCATCGCGATCAGGATGGCGATGATCCCGGCCGCCCGCGAGCGCCCAATGACCTTGGCGTAGTTGACCGCCACGCCGCGCCGGTCGAGTTCGTCATAGACCAGGGCCTCGAAAGTGCCCGATTGCAGGGAGCCCTTGATCCCCCACAGGACGAACCCTGCGAGGTAGCCCCAGAAGCTGGGGAACAGGAGCCAGCAGGCGTAGCCGGCCGCCCGGATGATCTGGCCGGCCGCCAACAGATACTTGCGGGGAAGATGGTCGGCGAGGACGCCGGAGGGCACCTCCAGGGCCAGGCCGACGGCCGACCAGACGGCGAACAGGAGGGCCAGTTGGCTGGGCGAGACCCCGTGATCCACGAACATCACGGCGTAGAGCGGATAGATGAGGATCAGGTCGTCCAGGGCCTTATAGGCGTAGATCTTGGCCAGGACGCCGCGCACGATTTTTCCCCGGTTCCGCCACTTCAGCGGGATACTGTAACCGTAAATTAAGCACGATTACGTGAGATGGATTTGACGAGGAGACTTCGATTCGACGTGTTTGCACGCCTTCGCTCATATCTGCCGACAGCGGCCCTGGCGTTCCTGATTTTCTACTTCGGGTATCACGCCTTCACGGGTGAGCGCGGGCTTCTGTCTTCGACGCAAAGGGATGCGACGCTCGCGGCCAAGTCGCAGGAGTTGACGCAACTGCGTACCGAGAGGCAGGATTTGGAGGCGCGCGCCCGTCTGTTGCGCGACAACAGCCTGTCGGCCGACCTACTGGAAGAACGTGCCCGTTCCCTGCTAGGTTTCGGACATCCGAACGACTATGTGATCCGCGTGAAGCCTTAGGGCGGATTCAAACGTTCTAAACGCTACGGACACGCGGAGCTTAACCGCGAAATGCATTCCTACGGGAGAGATGGATGGCGCGTGGGCAGGCAGGCTCCGCTGCTAAGCGGAAAAGTAATGACACCGGTAGCAGCGGCGCTGCGGACGACGCGGTGACCCAGGACGAACTCCTGAAGTACTACCATGACATGTTGTTGATCCGTCGCTTCGAAGAGCGAGCGGGGCAGCTTTACGGCATGGGCCTGATCGGCGGCTTCTGCCATCTCTACATCGGCCAGGAAGCCATCGCGGTCGGCGTGCAGGCGATCAAGGAGCAGGGCGATCAGGTGATCACCGGCTACCGCGATCACGGCCACATGCTTGCCTGCGGCATGGATCCCCGCGAAGTCATGGCCGAACTGACCGGCCGTGCCGGCGGCTCGTCCAAGGGTAAGGGCGGGTCGATGCACATGTTCTCGACCGAGGCGGACTTCTACGGCGGCCATGGGATCGTCGGCGCGCAGGTTGCGCTGGGCACCGGCCTGGCGTTGGCCAACCACTACCGCGACAACAAGAAGGTCTCCTTCACCTACTTCGGCGACGGCGCGGCCAACCAGGGTCAGGTCTATGAGAGCTTCAACATGGCTCAACTCTGGAACCTGCCGGTCGTCTACATCATCGAGAACAACCAGTACGCCATGGGCACCTCGATTGAGCGGTCCTCGTCGGAAACCCATCTTTATAAGCGCGGCGCCTCGTTCCGGATCCCGGGCGAGGAGGTCGACGGCATGGACGTGCTGGCTGTGAAGGCGGCCGCCAAGAAGGCCGCCGACTACGCCCGCTCGGGCAAGGGGCCTTACATCCTCGAGATGAAGACCTACCGCTATCGCGGCCACTCGATGAGCGACCCGGCCAAGTACCGGACGCGCGACGAGGTCGACGAGGTCCGCAAGACCCGCGATCCGATCGACCACCTGCAGGAACTGCTGGCCAAGAAGGGCTGGGCCGACGAGGCCTCGCTGAAGGCCATCGACGCCGAGGTGAAGAAGATCGTCGCCGACGCCGCGGAATTCGCCCGCACCTCGCCCGAGCCCGAGCCTTCGGAGCTCTATACGGACGTCTATCTGGAGGCCGCCGAGTGACCGACGTCCTGATGCCTGCGCTTTCCCCGACGATGGAGGAAGGCACCCTCGCCAAGTGGCACGTCAAGAAAGGCGACACCGTGCGCTCCGGCGACGTGATCGCCGAGATCGAGACCGACAAGGCGACCATGGAGGTCGAGGCGGTCGATGAGGGCGTAATCGAGGAAATCCTGGTGCCGGAAGGCACTGAGGAGGTCAAGGTCAACACCCCGATCGCGCGGTTGTCGGGCGACGACGCCTCGGCCGGCGCGCCGAAGATCGAAGCCCCCATCCAGGCCGCCGTCGAGGTTCAGCCGCAAGGCGAGGCGTCCGTGCCGGTCGTCCCGAAGGTCGAGTTGCGCGATCCCGAACTGCCTGAGGGCGTGAAGCTCGTGAAGACGACCATACGCGACGCCCTGCGCGACGCGATGGCCGAGGAGATGCGCCGCGACGACAAGGTGTTCCTGATGGGCGAGGAAGTCGCCCAGTACCAGGGCGCCTACAAGGTCAGCCGTGACCTGCTCCAGGAGTTCGGCGACAAGCGCGTCATCGACACTCCGATCACCGAGTACGGCTTCGCCGGCCTGGGCGTCGGCGCGGCGATGGCGGGCCTCAAGCCTATCGTCGAGTTCATGACCTGGAACTTCGCCATGCAGGCGATCGACCACATCATCAACTCCGCCGCCAAGACGCTCTACATGTCCGGCGGCCAGATCAAATGCTCGATTGTGTTCCGTGGTCCCAACGGCGCAGCGGCGCGCGTGGGCGCCCAGCACAGCCAGGACTATTCAGCCTGGTACGCTCAGATTCCTGGCCTCAAGGTCGTGGCGCCCTATGACGCCGCCGACGCCAAGGGCCTGCTGAAGGCTGCGATCCGCGATCCCAATCCGGTCGTCTTCCTTGAACACGAGATGATGTACGGCCAGGAGTTCGACGTTCCCGAGGATGTCGACTGGGTCGTACCGATCGGCAAGGCCAAGATCCGCCGCCAAGGTAGGGACGTGACCATCACCGCCCACTCGCGGATGGTCGGCATGGCGCTGAAGGCGGCCGAACAACTGGCGGCCGAGGGTATCGACGCCGAGGTCATCGACCTGCGCACCCTGCGCCCGCTCGACCACGAGACCATCGTCGAGAGCGTGAAGAAGACCAACCGCCTGGTGACGGCCGAGGAAGGCTGGGGGCCGATGGGCGTCGGCGCCGAGGTCATCGCCCGAGTGATCGACCAGGCTTTCGACTATCTCGACGCCCCGCCGGCGCGCGTGCACCAAAAGGACGTCCCGCTGCCTTACGCCGCCAATCTGGAGGCGCTGTCGCTGCCCTCGGTCGAGGACATCGTGAAGGCGGTCAAGGCGGTCACCTACAAATGACCGCTCGCTCCTTCGCCGCCTCGGCTCCCGTCCTGCTCAGCGCCTGAGAAACGACCCATGTCTATCGATGTCCTGATGCCCGCGCTCTCTCCGACCATGGAGGAGGGCACGCTCGCCAAGTGGCACGTGAAGAAGGGCGACAAGGTCTCTTCTGGGGACGTGATCGCCGAGATCGAGACCGACAAGGCGACCATGGAGGTCGAGGCCGTCGACGAGGGGATCGTCGAAGACATCCTCGTGGCCGAGGGCTCCGAGGGCGTGAAGGTCAATACGCCGATCGCGCGCCTGTCCGGTGCGAGTGCTGGCTCCGCGCCGCCCTCGGTGAAGGCCGAGGCTCCCAAGGCAGAGGCCTCGAAACCGGCCGAACCCAAGGCCGAGGCTCCCAAGGCCGAGGCCGCCGCCGCTGCGAAGCCGGCGGCCGTCGCGCCGGCCCGAGCCTCGGGCGAACGCGTCTTCGCCTCGCCGCTGGCCCGCCGCATCGCCGAGCAGAAGGGCTTGGATCTCTCGCAGGTCCAGGGTTCGGGCCCGCGCGGCCGGATCATCAAGCGCGATGTCGAGGGCGCCACGCCGCAGGTCAAGGCACCCGCCTCGGCCCCAGCTTCCGCGCCGCGTCAGGCTCAAAGTCTGGCCCAGATGGGCATCCCCGACGGCAGCTACGATCTGATCCCGCTCGACGGGATGAAGAAGACCGTCGCACGCCGGATGAGCGACAGCTTCCGCGACGTGCCGCATTTCCCGCTGTCCATCGATCTGGAGATCGACGGCCTGCTGGCCGGACGCGCCAAGATCAACGCCATGCTGGAGAAGCAGGGGGTGAAGGTCAGCGTCAACGACCTGGTCATCAAGGCCGCCGCGATCGCGCTGAAGCAGGTGCCGGAGGCCAACGCCTCTTATTCGCCTGACGGCATCGCCATGCACCACAACGCCGATATCGCCATGGCCGTGGCCATCGACGGCGGCTTGATCACCCCGATCATCCGCAAGGCCGAAACCAAGGGCCTGGCCCAGATCGCCGTCGAGGCCAAGGATCTGGCTGAGCGGGCGCGAACCCGGAAGCTGAAGCCCGAGGAGTTCCTGGGCGGCACGTTCACCATCTCCAACCTGGGCATGATGGGGATCAAGTCGTTCAACTCGATCATCAACGAGCCGCAAGGCTGTATCTTGTCGGTCGGCGCGGGCGAGCCGCGGCCGGTGGTGAAGAACGGCCAATTGGCTGTCGCCACGGTCATGAGCGTCACCCTGACCTGCGATCACCGCGTGGTCGACGGCGCCATCGGCGCGCGCTGGCTGCAGGCCTTCAAGGTCCTGATCGAAGACCCCGTCACGATGATCGTCTGAGGCTAGTCACATGGATTTCGACGTCATCGTCATCGGTTCGGGTCCGGGCGGCTATGTCACCGCCATCCGCGCCAGCCAGCTGGGTTTCAAGACCGCGATCGTCGAGCGCGAAGCGCTGGGCGGGGTCTGTCTGAACTGGGGCTGCATCCCCACCAAGGCGCTGCTGAAGTCCGGCGAAGCCTATGAGAACCTCGGCCATCTGGCCGACTACGGGATCAAGATCGAGAAGGCGAGCTTCGACTTCTCCAGGGTGATCGAACGTTCTCGCAAGGTGGCCGGCCAGCTCAATTCCGGCGTCGGCTTCCTGATGAAGAAGCACAAGATCGAGGTGATCGAAGGGCTCGCTAAGCTCGAGAAGGGGCAGGGCGCGCCGAAGGTCGTCGTGGCTCTGAAGGCCGGCGGCTCGCGCAGCATTCAGGCCAAGCACGTGATCCTGGCCACCGGCGCCCGCGCCCGGACCATCCCGGCCGTGGGACTGGAGCCGGATGGCGAGCGGGTATGGACCTACCGCGAGGCCATGGTCCCGAAGGCGGCGCCGAAGTCGTTGATCGTCGTGGGCTCGGGCGCCATCGGCATCGAATTCGCCAGCTTCTATCGGGCCCTGGGCTCGGACGTGACGGTGATCGAAGCTCTGCCGCGCATCCTGCCGGTCGAGGACGAGGAGGTCTCCAAGACCGCTCACAAGGCGTTCGAAAAGCGCGGCCTGAAGTTCCGGGTCGGGGCCAGCGTCAAGAAATTGACGAAGTCAAAGACCGGCGTGGCCGTCGAGCTGGAAGCCGGCGGTAAGGCCGAGACCCTGTCGGCCGACGTCGCCATCGTCGCGGTCGGTATTGTCGGCAACGTCGAGGACCTGGGGCTCGAAGCCCTGGGCGTGAAGATCGACAAGACCCACGTGGTCACCGATGGTCATGGCGGCACGGGCGTGGCCGGCCTCTACGCCATTGGCGACGTCGCAGGTCCCCCCTGGCTGGCCCACAAGGCGAGCCATGAAGGCGTGCACTGCATCGAGCACATCGCCGGCCTGAAGCCGAGCAACCTGACCTCGCCGATTCCGGGCTGCACCTATTCCAGTCCGCAGATCGCCTCGGTCGGTTTGACCGAGGCTCAGGCCAAGGAACAGGGGATCGCCGCCAAGGTGGGCCGCTTCCCGTTCAAGGTGAACGGCAAGGCCATCGCCTCGGGCGAGACTGACGGCTTCGTAAAGACCATCTTCGATGAAAAGACCGGCGCTCTGATCGGCGCCCATATGATCGGCGCTGAAGTCACGGAGATGATCCAAGGTTTCACCCTGGCCATCACCCTGGAGGCCACCGAGGAAGAACTGTTCGCCACCGTCTTCCCGCACCCGACCATGAGCGAGGCCATGCACGAGGCGTCCCTCGACGCCTATGGCCGGGTTTTGCATATCTGATCCATCAAATCGTCATCCTCCGGTCAGCCGAAGGCTGAGCCGGGGAACCCAAGCTGAATTGCAGAACTTGATAAGCCGCTTGGGTCCCCCGGATCTCGCTTCGCGAGCCCGGAGCAACTGTGTGGATGT
>JBEBYB010000016.1:0-43002 GCA_040391295.1 Phenylobacterium sp.
GATCAGAGGGCCGTGGCGAACGTGTAGTTCTCGGCCCCTTCCGAGTCGCCGCGCCAATTTCTTCCGTAAAATCAATGCGATGCGGCAGTCCTTCGGGGTCGCCCCCGACTAGAAGCCGGCTTTAGTCGGGGTTTTAGTCGGGGGATTTTGCGCGGGCGGTTCTGGGAGCGCATCCAGACAATGGAATCTGCAGCCCAATAGGCAAGATCGAAGCCGTGAGGGAAGGCCGGGCCGGATCCAGTTGTTGCGCCAGAGGTTCCAAGCGATCTGTAGGGAGTGGCTGGTCGGCGAGGACCGCTTAGGGCTCTAAGCGGACCATCGCGATGTCCGCCCTCTAGTCACCCTGGGGCTCTTTGGTGACGTTGGGGGCGTCCGCTTTCCCGGCCGGTGGCACCCCCGCCCTCACGGGCGACCTTCAGGATTTGGTTGGGATACACATAGAGACGCGCCTGGACGCGCCGTCACTTGTTCTTGCTGATAAGTGATCCGCCGTGAACTGGACTTGCCCCCACGGCAACTGCGACCAGGTCGTCACAGACCCGAACGCCGACGTTGGCCGCTATCGCCTCGAGGTCCAGGATGACAACGAATTCGGTGGAAAGATTGGCCTGCGGATCATGACGGTTCTGTGCGCCAGCGACAGCTGTAAGAAAAGCGCCCTGGCGTTGGCCAAATGGAGCTTTGTCGCGAACGCCAACAGTGGCGGGCGCCTTGTCCCTGTAAGATGGACGACATGGCTGAGTTTGGTCGTCTTGAAAATCCAATCGCGATCAGCGGTTGTTCAAGGCCATGCGGGTGTTCTGGCGATTGCTGGTCCCGCCCGAAAGGCCGTTTCGAGCTACGAAAGCCCGCCGACCTGTAGGTACTTGATCTCCAGATAGTCATCGAGGCCGTACCTTGAGCCCTCGCGGCCAAGTCCTGACTGCTTCACGCCGCCAAAGGGCGCGGCCTCGTTGGATAGCAGGCCGTCGTTGACAGAAACCATGCCGTATTCCAGCGCTTCTGCGACCCGCATCACCCGTCCGAGATCACGGGTGTAGAGGTAGGCGGCGAGACCGGAGTCGGTGTCGTTGGCCAAGCGGACGGCGTCGGCCTCGTCGGAAAAGCGCGTAAGGGTCGAGACCGGGCCGAAGATCTCCTCCTGGGCGATGGCCATGGTTGGGGTCACCCCCGTGAGGATGGTGGGCTGGAAAAAGCCGCCGCCCAGCGCGTGCGGCCCGCCGCCGAGCATGATCTGCGCGCCATCAGCTACGGCCTGGACTAGCAGGCGTTCGATTTTCTCGACCGCCTTTGCATTGATCAGCGGGCCCTGATCCACACCGGCGGCTTCTCCCGCCCCGACCTTCAAGGCGGCGACGCGCTGGCCGAGCTTGGCGGCGAAGGCGTCATGCACGCCGTCCTGGACCAGGAAGCGGTTCGCGCTGACGCAGGTCTGCCCCATGTTGCGGTACTTCGAGGCCATGGCGCCCTCGACCGCGGCGTCCAGGTCGGCGTCGTCGAAGACGATGAAGGGCGCGTTGCCGCCCAACTCTAGGGAGACTTTCTTCACCGTGCTGGCGCACTGGGCCATCAGCCGTTTGCCAACCGCCGTGGACCCGGTGAAGGAGAACTTTCGGACCAGTGGGTTCTGGGTGAGCTCCAAGCCGACCTCATGGGCGCGGGTCGAGGTGACGACGTTGAGCACGCCCGCCGGGACGCCCGCGCGCTGGGCCAGTTCGGCGAGGGCCAGAGCCGACAGCGGCGTCTCCTCGGACGGCTTGAGCACGATGGTGCAGCCCGCAGCCAGGGCCGGCGCGCACTTGCGGGTGATCATCGCGTTGGGGAAGTTCCAGGGCGTGACGGCGCCGACCACCCCGATCGGCTCCTTCAGCACCAGGATTCGCTTGGACGGGTGCGGCGAGGGGATGACGTCGCCGTAGACACGTTTGGCTTCCTCGGCGAACCACTCGACATAGGCCGCGCCATAGGCGATTTCGCCACGCGCCTCGGCCAGGGGCTTGCCCTGTTCGGCGGTCATGATCCGGGCGAGGTCTTCCTGCGCGGCCATGATAAGTTCGAACCAGCGACGCATCAGGGCGGCCCGGTCCTTCGCGGTCCGCGCGCGCCAGGCGGGCAAGGCGCGGGCAGCAGTCTCGATGGCCTCCCGCGTCTCGTCTCCCCCCAGGTCGGCGACCTCGGCCAGGATTTCGCCAGTGGCCGGATCGGCGACCGCGAAGCGGGCATTGGACGCCGCCGTGCGCCAAGCGCCGTCGATGAAAGCATCCGTCCGAATGAGCGACGGATCGTCGAGCTTGAGCATGGGTCTGTCTCTTGGGGCTTGAACCCGGCGGGGTCAGTAGAGGTCGAGGACTGTGGTCTCGCCCAGTTCCTCGATCACGACGTCCTTCACCCGCTGCATGTGACGCCGCCACACCGCCTCCGCGGCCTCGCCGTTGCGAGCCACGATCATGTCGACGAGTTGGGTGTGACCGTCCAAGGATGCCTGGTTGAGTTCGAGTTGGTCGGCGCGCGAGCGGGCGACGAACTGGGTGACGTGCCGGCGGAAGATGTCGTCCAGCATCCCCACCATCAGCGCCAGCGGCACATTGCCGGAGCGCTGGACCAGGATGCGGTGCATCTCCGCCGTGGCGAGGGCGAAGACCTTGTAGTCGTTGAGGTGGGTCCGCTCCCACTCCAGGTGTTGCCGAAGGACCGCGATATCCTCGTCGGTGCGGGCCTCGGCCAGAGCGCGGGCCAGCGAGGGCTCGATGATCAGCCGCGCGTGCAGCACTTCCTTCAAGGTCGCGCCGCGCATCTGCAGCAGCAGCCCCACGGACTTGGCGGCCATCTCGTCCTTCGGCAGCTTGATCCGTGCTCCGCCGTGCGCGCCGCGCTTCACCTCGATGAGCGATTCCGCCTCGAGAACCCGGAACGCTTCGCGCAGGGAGGCACGCGACACGCTGAACTCGCCCATCATGTCGGATTCGGACGGCAAGGCGTCGCCCGCCTTCAATTCGCCAAGGACGATGCGTCGCCGGATACGTTCGGCGATCAGTTCCGCGGCCTTTGGCACGCGGATCATCGGATCGTCGCTGAAGTTCGGCGCCGAATTCGTCGTGGCGCCAGGCTGTTTCGCCAAGGGTGACTCCTGCTCATGCCGCGACGTTGTTCGCGCCGCTCCGGGAAACTAGGCGATTCAGCTGACAGATTGCCAATGCGCGATCCACCCCGCCCGCCGTTTTACGCCGCCGCCCCGTTGCATTTGTCGCTGACGCGGTGCATTACGGATTTATAGTATAATAAATGGCCCATATAAATGGGCTTGGCAAATTGGGATCGGGAGAGCGCCAAGTGGGGGAGTCCGGGGATTCGTGGGACCACGTCTGCGACGTCCTGATCGTCGGAAGCGGCGGCGGTCTGGCGGGGGCGTTGGCCGCGCGAGAGCAGGGCCTCGACGTCGTGGTGATCGAGAAATCGCAGTGGGTCGGCGGCGCGACGGCGCTGTCGGGCGGCACACTCTGGCTGCTGGCCAATCCGTTCCTGAAGGCGGCTGGGTTGAACGATACGGTGGAGAGCGCACGGCGACATCTGGACGCCGTCATCGGCGAGGCCGGTCCCGCCGCATCGCCGGCTCGCCGCGACGCCTATATCGAGGGCGGGCTGGCCCTGACGGATCTGCTGGCCCGCAGCGGCGTTCCGCTCGCCCATTCGGGCTGGGCCGACTATTACGCTGAGCGGGAAGGGGGGATCGCGCAGGGGCGGACCCTCCACGCCAAACCCTTCGACGCCCGCGAACTGGGCGCGGACGCATCGGCTCTGCGCTCCACAATGATCGCGGTTCCGGCCAATTCGGTGGAGGTGGCGGTGCTCGCCTTGGGGCCGCGCACGCCGAAAGCGGCGATGACCTGGCTGCGTGTCGCCGGGCGTGCGGTGTGGGCCAAGTTCACGGGCGCGCGGCTGCTGACCCGGGGTCAGGCCCTGATCGGCCGGGTGTTCGGGGCGGTGACGAAGGCCGGGGTCCCCATTTGGCGCGAGACGACGCTGACAGATCTGGTGGTTGAGAACGGTCAGGTGGTCGGCGCGGTGGCCGAGCGCCGCGGCGAGACCCTGCGGATCGGCGTCCGGCGGGGCGTGTTGCTCAGCGCGGGGGGCTTCGCCCGCAACGCGGCGATGCGCGAGGCTCATCAGTCGCCGGTCGGTGTCGATTGCACCATGGCGCCGGCCGAGGACACCGGCGACGCTATCCTGCTGGGGCAGAGGCTGGGCGCGGCCGTCGACCTGCTGGACGAGGCCTGGTGGGTGCCCGGAACCCAGCCGCCCGGCTCGGCGATGCTGCACGTCTGGGACCGCTGCTTTCCCCATTCGATCATGGTTGACGCCCGCGGGGAACGCTTCGTCAACGAGGCCGATCCCTACATGGAGGTCGGCCAGATCATGCTCGCCCGGCGCCGCGCGCTCGGGCGGCCGGGTTGGATCATCCTGGAGAGCCGCCACCGCAACCGCTACGCCTTCGGCATGACGCCGCCCAGGCTGACGCCCAAGGCCTGGTTCGAGAGCGGCTACATGAAAAAGGCCGACACGCTGGATGATCTGGCCCGGCATTGCGGCCTGGAGCCCGAGACCTTCAAGGCTTCGGTGGTCCGGTTCAACGACCTGGTGCGTAAGGGCGTCGATCTCGACTTCGGGCGTGGGAGCAGCATCTACAACCGCTTCTATGGCGACGGGCGGGTCAAGCCGAACCCGAACCTGGGAGCGATCGAGCGGGGGCCGTTCTACGCCGTGCAGATCCATCCGGGCGACGTCGGCACGGCGGGAGGACTGCTGACCGACGAGCATGCGCGCGTGTTGACGACGGGCGGTCTTCCGATCCCGGGGCTCTATGCGGCGGGGAACACCGCCGCCTCGGTGTTCGGCCGGACCTATCCGGGGGCCGGCGCCTCGATCGGGGCCTCGATGGTCTTCTCGCTCCGCGCCGCCCAGCACATGGCTGGAGCGAACCGATGACCGGGACGCCGCAAACCCAGACCATCACGACGCGGGCCGGAGAGGTCGCTTTCGCGCGAACCGGCGAGGGCCCGCCCCTCGTGCTGCTGCACGGCAACGGCCATTCGTGGCACGAGTTCGCGCCGGTCATCCCGATCCTGGCGCAGTCATTCGATGTGATCGCCTGGGACATGCCCGGGCATGGCGGTTCGGCCGATATCGCACCGGCAGCGGCCATCGAGGACTACGCCGCCATTCTGGGCGATGTGGTCAGCGGTCTTGATCTGCAGCGACCGGCCTTGGTCGGCAGTTCGGTGGGCTCGATGATCGCCGCGGCCTATGGCGCGGGTCGGCCTGATCTTTCTGGCGTTGTTCTGGGCGAGGCTCAGTTCCGCACCCGCGACTGGTGGATGAAGGCCTGGCCTCTCGTCGAGGTGATGTTCGGCCAGCCGGTGCAAACGCTCGATCAAGTCCAGCCGCGATTCGTCCGGCCGGTGGACACTGATCTTCTGGAACGCTGGAACCGCGAGCGGAGCCGTGTCGGCGCGGCGCAAATGATCGGCGTCATGGCCGCGATCGCAGACTTCGACCTCGGCGCCGCCCTGGCGAAACTGGCGGCACCGGCCCTGCTGCTGTTTGGCGAGCGCGGTCCAACCGTCGAGATGGCGGCCGACATGACCGCCGCGACGCCGGCCGCGCAGCTGAAGATCGTCAAGAGCGCAGGCCATTTCGTCACGATCGACCAGCCGGAGGCCTACGCCGCGGCGGTCTGCGAGTTCCTGTCGTGACGCTCGCCCATATCGGCAGGGGGCTGCGCGTGCGGATCGACCGTGGTCGGTGCGTCTGCAGCGAGACCTGCACGCAGCTTGCGCCCCATACGTTCGAGACCGACGACCAGGGCCTGGTGACGCTGTTGCCCGGCCCGTTCGATCCCCACACCGCCATTCGCGAGGCTGCGGCGTCATGCCCGGCCGCCGCGATCACCCTAGAGGCCGACGGCCCGGGAGCTGCTTCATGACCTCACACTTGGATCTGCCGCAGGTTGACGACGCCGCCACAGGCGTCGGCCGGTTCGACTGGGAACGCGAGACCACCCATCGCACCGGCGCCGGATCGGTCGACGATCCCTATCCGTTGTTGGCCCAATTGCGGGCCGAGGGCGGCGTGCAGCCCAGCTCGGTCTTCGGGATGTTCGGATTGCCCGATCCGATGGCCGCGGCCTGGCCGGGCGCGGAGCGGTTCTCGACCCTGTCTTACGCCGCGACCGAACATGTGCTGCGCGACAACGTCACCTTCTCCAACGCCGGGATCCGGCGGATGACAGAGGACGTCTTCGGGCCGGTGTCGCTGATGGGGTCGGACGATCCCGATCACCGCAAGTTCCGCCTGCTGGTGCAGCCGGCGTTCGGCAAGAAGGCGCTGGGCCTCTGGAGCTCCTGGGTGAAGCCGCGGCTCGACGAACTGATCGACGGTTTCGCGGCCGATGGGCGGGCCGAGCTCTACTTCGACTACTGCGCTCGCTTCCCGGTCTTCGTGATAGCCATGACGCTCGGCGTGGCGCGCAAGGATCTGGACCAGTTCCACGAATGGGCGGCGATGCTGCAGATCGCCGCCGCTCCCCCTGAGGAGGCGCGGGCTGCCCGCCACCAGGTCGAAGCCTATATGCGCGAGGTGATCGCCGAACGCCGCCGCGCGCCGCGCGACGACTTGATCAGCCTGCTGATCGAAAGCGAGATCGCCGAGGACGGGGGGCGGCAGAAGATCACCGAGGAGCAGATCCTCGGGCTGGTCTGCAATCTGCTGCCGGCCGGCGCGGGCACCACCTATCGCAGCCTGGGAATCATCCTGGTGACCCTGCTCCAACGGCCGGAACTTCTGGCTCGGCTCTATGGCGAGCGTGAGCTCGTGCCCGCCGTGATCGAGGAGGCGTTGCGCTGGAACGGGCCGGTGCTGACCTCGCCCTTCCGGCTGGTCACCGCCGACACCGAGGTGGCGGGTGTGAAGATTCCCAAGGGCGCCTTGATCGAACCCGGCATCGCCGCGGCCAACCGTGACCCGGCGCAGTTCGAGAACCCCGAGGTCTTCGATCCCTTCCGGCCGCAACGTCCCAACCTGGCCTTCAGTTTTGGCTCGCACTTCTGCGTTGGGGGCCAGGTCGCGCGAATGGAGTTGCGCGCGGCGCTGAACGCGCTGCTGGACCGATTGCCCAACCTGCGCTTTGATCCGGACGTGCCCGAACCTCAGCTTACCGGCCTGCTATATCGTATGCCGACGGGCGTTCCTGTGGTGTGGGGCTGATGCGCGCGGCGTTGTTTCTCGAGGCTGGCGCGCCTCTGTCGATCCAAGAGGTCGAACTCCTGCCGCCGGGACCGTCGGACGTGGTGATCTGCGTGACCGCCACGGCGCTCTGCCAGACCGATGTGAGCGTCCGGGCCGGCAAGTACAGCTATGGCGCGCCGATGCTGATGGGCCATGAGGCCTGCGGCGTGGTCGAAGAGATCGGCTCGGCGGTGACTGGTGTGAAGGTGGGCGATCGGGTGATCAGCTCCACCGCGCCCTGTTGCGGAATCTGCGAGAACTGCCGGGGCGGGCGGCCGCATGTCTGCGTGCTGGCCCTGGAGGTTCGCAAGCCGATGCGGGCGCGGCTGGCCGACGGCACGCTGGCCGCCGGGCTCTACGGTCTGGGCTCGTTCGCCGAGCGTATGACAGTCAACCAGGCCTCGGTGGTGGCGGTGAACACGCATCTGCCAGACGAACATCTGGCTCTGATCGGCTGCGGCGTCACGACGGGGCTGGGCGCGGTTCTCAACCGCGCCGATGTCGCGCCGGGGGGCTCGCTCGCCATGATCGGCTGCGGGGCCGTGGGGCTTGCGGCCATCCAGGGCGCGCGGATCGCCGGCGCGGGGACGGTGATCGGGATCGATCCGCGAGCTTCGCGGCGCGCGGACGCGCTCAGCATGGGAGCCACCGCCGTGGTCGATCCCACCACGGAAGATGTCGTGGCCGCGGTCCAGGCCCTAACCGGCGGCAAGGGCGTCGACACCTGTATCGACGGCGTCGGGCTGCCGGCGACCACCACCCAGGCCTATGAGCTAACCCGGCAAGCGGGCAATATCGTCATCGTCGGCCTGCCGCCCCAGGGGGTGAAGTATGAGTTCGACGCCTGGCCGTTCTTCCTGTCGGAGAAGCGGATATCGAGTTCGTTGTTCGGCTCGGCCGACATCCGCCGGGACTTCCCCCGCTATGTGGCCTTCGCCGAGCAGGGGCTGTTGAACCTGGGCGGGCTCGTGACTCGGGTGCTGACCCTGGACGAGGTCAATGACGGGCTGGACGCTCTGGCGGCGGGGGACGTGATCCGCGCGGTGATCGTGCCGGCCGATGGGCGCGCACGGTAGGGTCCTTCATGAGTTCGGTTCTTCAACGGCGTCCCGTAGGCCGGCCACGCGACCCGGCCATCGATCGGGCGTTGCTGACCACGACCCTGGCCGAGATGGCGGCCCACGGCTTCACCGGCATGTCCATCGATCGGATCTCCGAGCGCGCCGGGATCGGCAAGCCCGCCATCTATCGCCGTTTCGCCGACAAGGCCGCTCTGGCCATCGCCGCGCTGGCCCTGGTGGCGGTCGGCGAGGGACCCGCCGCGACCGGCGATCTGGTCGAGGACCTGACCCGCCAACTGCTGCTGGCCAACGGCAATCTGGAGAGCAACGGCAGCGTCCCGCTGCTGGGCGCGTTGCTGGCCGAGCGGGACCGGCAGCCGGGCCTGATCGCCATGTACCGCGAGCGTCTGTTCCGCCCTCGGGCGGAGAAGATCGTGGCGTTGCTGAAGGACGCGCGATTGCGTGGGGAGCTGCGGCCGGAAGTCGATGCCGAGGCGGCCAGCCTGTTGCTGCTCGGTTTCCTGGCCGCCAGCTATGTCGCCGACCGGCCGGTGGACGACGCGGGAGCCCGCGCCGCCGTCCGGCAGGTGATCGAGGGCCTGCGGGCCTAGGCGGGGACCGCCTGCTTGGCGAAGGCCGGCATCACTTCCTTGGCGAAGAAACGCAGGCGCTCGGCGCCGCCCCACGGATCATTGAACAGCACGTAGTCGACCCCGGCCGCCTCCAGCGCCTTCAGCTTGGCGATGCATTCGTCCGGCGTGCCGAGGATGGTCGCCTGCTCGGTGGCCTCGTCGGAGGTGTCGACGGCGAAGGGGCCGGTGGGCTTGTCGGGCGGCGCCTGACCAGGGATCTGGGCGGTGGCGGCCAGATGGGCGATGGCCGCGTGGCGCTTGCGGATCTCATCGGCCTTCTTGGAGGGATGGTCGACCAGCATCAGGCCCCGCGTCAGGGCGATCTGGCCGGGGCTGGAGGTCAGGCCCGCCTGCGCCTGGGCGTCGCGATACCAGCCGACCCTCTGGCCGGTGAGCTCGGTGGAGCCGAACTGGTCCAGCAACAGCCGTTGGCCACGCTCGGCGGCCTGGCGCACGGAGCCCTCGCTGCCGGCGGCCACCCACACAGGCGGCGGCGACTGGATCGGCTTGGGCTCGACGATCACGTCCCGGAAGTTCCAGAAGCGTCCCTCGTGAGAGAATCGCTGATGGGAGGTCCAGCTCTTCATGACCAGTTCCAGGGCTTCCTCATAACGGGCCTGGGCCTCGGCCGGATCGATGGCGAAGCCATGGAACTCGTTGGCCCGATAGCCGCGGCCGACGCCGAAATCCAACCGGCCATCGGAGACCAGATCCACCGTGGCGGCCTGTTCGGCGAGCAGCAGGGGGTGATGCCAGGGCATGACCGTCACGGCCGTGCCGAGCCGCATCCGGCTGGTCAGGCCGGCGAGATAGCTCAGCAGTGACAGCGAGGCGCTGACCTGTCCGGTTCCGGTGAAGTGGTGTTCGACCAGGAAGATCGATTCAAAGCCGAGTTGCTCGGCCTCGACCACATAGTCGATGAAGGCGCCGTAGGACTGGCTGTCGCCAGCCTGGCCGGCGGCGCGCGAGGCGCCGCCAAAGAGTCCGAACCGCATTCCTAGGTCTCCTTTTTGATAACGAAACGGTATCGTAATTAAATTAGGGCGAGCGAAGCCCGACGGGCGCGGGCCTGCTGGGCGACCTGCCGGCCGACCAGCCGAAGCTGCGCCTCGATCGCAGCGTCGGCGCAGATCCCATTGGCGAACAGAGCCGAGGAGACTGTGACCGCGGCCGCGAAGGGCGTGGGCCAGCCCCTCAGGGCATGGGTGATCGAACGCAGGGCCGCGATGGTGGTGGCCGCCGCCTGCGGGCCATGGCCGGTGGCGACACAGCCGACCGGCAGGCCGTCGAAATAGACGCGGGCGTCACGCGACATGTCCTCGGTGTAGTCGAGGGCGTTCTTCACTAGGCCGGAAACCGAGCCGTGATAGCCGGGGCTAGCGATCAGCACGCCGTCCGCGTTGCGCAGGGCGGTGACCAGGGCCTGCGCCTCCGGCGTCCGGGCCGGGTCGCTCGGATCGTAGAGCGGCAATCGCAGTTGCGGGCCGGCGAAACAGCTTACGTTTGCGCCCTGGCGTTCGGCCTCGTCGAGCGCGATGCGCAGCGCCGCCTCGCAGGTCGATCCGGACCTCAAGGTCCCGCCTAGTCCAACGATCAGCATGCTCACGCCTCCTCGCGTAGCGCGGCCCGCAGGTCGGGCTTGGCGATCTTTCCAACAGGGTTCTTTGGCAGCACCGCCAGGAACAGCAGCTCCTTCGGCAGCTTGAATTTCGCCAGCCGCTCGGCGGCGAAGGCGATCAGGGTCGCGGCGTCGAGCGCCATGTCCGGCCGTAGGCTGACGAAGGCCACGACCTCCTCGCCCATGACCGCGTCCGGCCGGCCGACCACGGCGACCTCGGCGACGGCCGGGTGGTCGTAGAGGACGGTCTCGATCTCCTTGGGATAGATGTTCTCGCCCCCGCGAATGATCATGTCCTTCTTGCGATCGACCAGGACCAGGTAGCCGTCGGGGTCGAAGAACCCGAGGTCGCCCGTCCGCAGCCAACCGCCGGCCAGGGCCTTTGCGGTCTCATCGGCCTGGTTGAGATAGCCTCGCATGACGTTGGGGCCGGACAGCGACACCTCGCCGACCACGCCGACTGCGACAGGCCGCCCGGAGTCGCCCAGAATGCGGATGCGGACACCTGGCATGGGCAGGCCGACCGTGCCGGGTTTCCGGGGGCGTTCGAGCGGGTTGAGGGTCGCGCCGACCGTGGATTCGGTCAGGCCGTAGCCCTCCAACAGGGGCACGCCGTAGCGGCTCTCGAACTCCGCGATGGCGGCGGCGGGCATCGGGGCCGCGCCGCAGATCACGAAACGCAGCCGCGAAAGGTCGGGCTTCTCGTCCGTCGGCGCCTGGTTGAGCAGGATGTAGATGGCGGGCACGGCTGAGAAATACGTCGCTTGATGGCGGGTGACGGCCTCCCAGAAGGCGTGGCGGGCGAAGCGTTCGAGCACCACGCTGGACCCGCCCGCGGCCAACGGCGCCAGTATGCTGACCAACAGGGCGTTGACGTGGAACAGCGGCAGGATGAGCAGGGCTCGGTCGTCGGAGGTGAACCTCAGGCACTGCTGGGTGACGCCGATCATCGCCGCGACATTGGCGTGGTCGAGGATCACGCCCTTGGGTCGGCCTGTGGAGCCGCTGGTGTAGATCAGCAGGGCGGTGTCATGGTCCTGGGCGACTCGTTCCAAGGCCGGCCCGCTTGCGGCGAGCGGCAGATCGTCCACCGCGACCTGGGTGACGGAGGTGGTTGCGAGAACCTTGGCTGAGGCCGGATCGACCACCACCAGCCTGGCCCGGGAGTCGTCCAGTTGATGCCTGGCCTCATTGAGCGTCAGGGCCGGATTGATCGGGGTGAAGGCCGCGCCCAGCCGCCAGGCGGCGAACATGGTCACCACCAACTCGACCCGATTGGGCAGCATGGCGGCGACGACGTCGCCGCGGTCCACGCCGCAGGCCCCGAACGCCTCGGCGAAGGCGGCGACCGCCTCGGCCAGGCTCGCATTGTCGAGGCTGAGATGTTCGTCCTCGAGGGCTGAGCCCGAGAGCGGCGTGCGCCGAATGGGAATGTCGGCGGGATGGAGGGGGAGGGGCTTGGAGCGCATCGGGCTCATCCCATTCCGTAGGCGCCGTGCTTCGAGGCCGCCTCCGGGACCAGAAGCGCGTAGTCGACGCTAGGCGAGGAACGCTCGGAGCTGAGGACGTCGAGGACGAAGGGGCCAGTGTGGTCGAGCGCCTTGCGCAGGCCGTCCTCGACCTGGGCGATGGTGCGGGCGCGTGCGCCGCCTGTGCCCATGGCCTGGCCAATCGCGGCGAAGTCCACCGGGGCGAAGGTCGATTCCGGGGAGATGCCCAGCATCCGCTCGCCCTGGATCACCCAGCCGAAGCCGGCGTTGTTCAGCATCACGAAGGTGATGGGCAGGTTGAACCGCACCGCGGTCTCGATTTCGCCCAACCAGTAGGCCGCCGCGCCGTCGCCGGCTACGGCGACCACATGGGTTCCAGGCTTGGCGGCGAGCGCAGCCCCGATCGCCGCGCCTCCAGCCCAACCGATGCCGGCTAGGCCTCGGGGCGCCAGGAAGCCGCGTCCGGCCTTCGTCACCTTGTAGGTCGAGGCGGTCCATCCGGAGGCCAGGCTGGCGTCGGTGACCAGGATGGAGTTGTCGCCCGCCATGCGGTTCAAGGCCCGGATCACCTGCTCGGGCGCGACGGCGGGATCGTCCGTCGCGGTGCCGGGCTGGGCGGGCGCATCGCCGCTGCGCGACCAGTCGAAATGCGCCTTGCGGGCGGCCAGGCCGTCAGCGATCTGTCGGGCCGCCTCGCGAGCGTCGGCGACGATCTCCAGCACGGCGGGAATGGCGCGGCCCAGTTCCTGGCCGTCGATGTCGACGTGGATGATGTCCTGGGTTCGCGCCGGCAGGCGCCACATGAACGAGTTGAACTGGCCGAACTTGCTGCCCAGCACCAGGACGACGTCGGCCTGCTGCAGGGTCTGGCTGGCGATCACGTCGCCAAACACCCCGACCACGCCCAGGGCCAATGGATGGCGCTCGTCGATGACGCCCTTGCCGTTGATGCTGGTGACGACCGGGATGCCGAAGTCGTCAGCGAAGCGGGCGATCTCGGCGAAGGCGCCGCTGGAGAGCGCGCCGCCGCCAGCCAGGACGATCGGGCGGCTGGCCTTGCTCAGGCGCTCGACGGCCTGATCGACGAGGCCGCCTAAGGCGGCGCTGCGGTTGCGGGGCCAGGCGGCCTTCGCCGGGGTGAAGCGGGTAAGATCAGGCGCGGCGGTCATGGCCGACATCACGTCTTCCGGGATCTCGACGACCACCGGCCCGGGGCGTCCGGTGGTGGCCACCCGCAGGGCGTGGTCCATGATGTCGGTCAGCATGGCGGGCGACTGCACTCGTCCGACCCATTTACTAACCGGCTCCAGCAGCGCGCGCTGCTCCAGGGCCTGGGAGGCGACGCCGCGGTGGCGCAAATGCTCGCGTGTGGTCTTCACATCGGCGACCAGGGCCAGGACCGGAACCGCCGAGGCGTAGGCCTCGGCCAGGCCGGAGATCAGATTGGTGGCGCCCGGGCCGACGGTGGCGTCGCACATACCGACCTTGCCGCTGACCCGGGCATAGGCGTCGGCCGCGCACGCGGCGTTGCGTTCGTCGCGCATCAGCACATGGCGGAAGCCGCGCCGCCGCGCCGCGCCATAGAAGGGCACTGTTTGCCCGCCCGGCACCCCGAAACAGGTGTCGATCCCCACCGCCTCCAAGATCGAGACGATCGCGTCGGCGACAGCCACTTCCTCACTCATTCCCGGCCTCCCTCAATTTATATAGTGTAATAATAGAGCTAATAAAAGAAAGGCAAGCTCTTTAGGTGCGACGGTCTGCGCCGAGCCGTCGAGCGAGGCGCAAAAGGCGGCTTCACGAGCCGTCTCCCGCCGCACCACCGCGGCTCAGGTATTTTAAGTGTAATTAGCATACTATTTATTGGACGTGGTTCGGATTGCCGCTAGAAGCGGTCCGACCACCTCGAACGAGGGGCGAATACAGGGGGGCGACAGTGGCTTTGGAACTCCAGGCGACAGGTTCGCCCGCGACGACGGGGGCCGTGCTCAGCGGCTGGCGCAGGGCGGCTTTCTCGAGCCCCGCAGCGGCGCTGTCGGCCATGCTGCTGCCGGTCATCATCTATCTGCCGGACTACTATGCGCGTGAGCTTGGCGTGGACCTGGCGGTGCTCGCCTCGACCATGATGATGGTTCGGCTGTTTGACCTGTGGTTCGACCCGTTCCTGGGGTTCGTTATGGACAGGACGAACTCTCGTCTTGGCCGGTATCGGCCCTGGTTCGTCGCCGGCGCGCCTATCGGGATGCTGGCGCTGTGGATGCTGTTCAACGCTCAGCCGGGGATCGGCGGCGGGTATCTGCTGTTCTGGCTGATCGCCGGCTATGTTGGACAATCCATGAGCCAGCTCGGTCACATGGCCTGGGCCGCGTCGACGGCGACGGGCTATGACAAGCGCTCGAGCGTCTACGGGTCGATCCTGGTCTTCTCCATTCTGGGCACCTTCGCGATCATGGCCATGCCGCCGGTGATGCGGCTGGTTTTCCATGCTGAGCCGGTCGCCAGCGTCCAGTCGATGGGCTGGTTCGTCATGCTGGTTCTGCCCGTGACGATCGTGATCGCGCTACTGGCCGCGCCCGAACCCCGTCGCCCGCCGGCAGCCGGCAAGGCGACCTTCAAGGGCTATGTCGATCTGCTGCGTCGAGGCTCAGTCCTGCGCCTGCTCGGCGCCGACATCGCCTGGGGCACCGGTCCGGCCATCGCCGCCACCCTGATCTTCACCTATCTGGACAGCATCAAGGGGTTCGACCGCAGCACCGGCGGCTTGTTGCTGCTGGTCTATTTCGTCGGCGGCATGGCGGGCGCGCCGTTCTGGACCCTGCTGTCGAAAAGGGTCGGAAAGCACCGAGCGCTGATGGGGGCGGGGCTCTGCTACGCCATTGTCCAGTGCGTGATGCTGATGACGCCGGGCGGCTCGCTGCCGCTGATCGTGGCGGGCATGTTCCTATCGGGCTTGCCGTCCACCGCAGGCCAGATTCTGCTGCGCTCGATGATGGCCGACCTGGCCGACGAGGATCGCCTGATCAGCGGCGTCGATCGCACCGCCCTGATGTTCGCCCTGCTGAGCGGTTCGGTGAAGATCGGCTCGGCCCTGGCGGTGGGGGTAGGGCTCTATTCGCTGAAGCTGGTCGGGTTCGATTTCGCCCTGGGGCGCGACAACGCCCAGCCGGCCCTGCTCACCCTGAGCCTCGCCTATACCCTGGTCCCGGCCGCGCTGGGCCTGCTCACCGCCTGGATCATCAGCGGCCATCGGCTGGACGCCACGGCCCACGCCGAGGTGCGTCGCCAGCTCGACGAGCGGGATGCGCACCTGGAACGGGCGGCGGCTCAGTAGAGATCGAGGACCGTCGTCTCGCCGAGCTCCGACATGATGATGTCGTAGAGCTCGTTCATGTGGTCTCGCCAGGCGGCCTCGGCGCCAGCCGCGTCGCGGGCGGCGATCCGGTCCACCAGACGGGTGTGGTTCCTTAGAGCGAGCTGGTTGAGGGCGAGTTGATCCGACCGGGCGCGGGCGACGAACTGAGTGACATGCCGGCTGAAGATGTCGTCCAGCATGCCGACCATCAGCGCGACCGCGACATTGCCCGCGCGGCTGACCAGCAGCTGGTGGAAGACCGCGGTCGCCTGCCCGAACTTTTCGAAATCCTCAAGCGTCTCCCGTTCCATCTCGATGTGAGCGGTTAGGGCGGCCATATCCTCTTCGCTGCGACGGGCGGCGAGCTGCCCGGCGAGCGGCGGTTCGATGAAGGATCGGGCTTGCAGGACTTCGCCCAGGGTGGCGTTGCGGATCTGCAGCAGCATCCCAAACGAGCGCGCAGCCATTTCGTCGCGTGGGGCCTGAATTCGGGCGCCGCCGCCGGCGCCGCGCCGCACCTGGATCAGGGCCTCGGTCTCCAGGATGCGGAAGGCTTCCCGCAAGGTCGGGCGCGAGACGTTGAACTGCTCCATCAGCTTGGACTCAGCGGGGAGCGGATCGCCTTCCTGCAGTTCGCCCAGGACGATCTTGCGCCGGATGACATTGGCGATCAGTTCGGCCGCCTTAGGCACCCGGACCGGGAGTTGATCCGCGCGATCGGTCGCTTGGCGGGCGCGGGTTGAAGGCGCGCTCAAGAGTCGTGCTCCGAACACAGTGAGGCCAGGGGGGCCGGAAGGATGGAAAGATCAATTAAAACCAATGCGTAACCTCCGCTCCCGCGCGGCAGGCTCAGGCGAGTCGGCGGGGCTGAAACAGATAAATGAGTTAGACCATTAATGGCGCGACGCGAAGCCGTGAAGTCGCAACCACAGCGCGAGCGAGCTATCGCGCTGCTTCATCGATAAATCTGCCAATCCAGCTATTGAATAAAATTATTGAGCTATTTAATGTGCCCTCAGGATGACGAGCCGCCAAGGTTCGCGTCGGCGGCTCCAAGCTGATCCGTCCAAACAGAAAACGCCCGGGGGAGGGATCGATGTCTAAGAAAAAGCTCGCGCTGCGCGCTGTCCTGGTGGTGGGGACAATGCTGTCAGGCGTTGTTCCGGGGGCCGCGTGGGCCGCCGACACCGCCGCCACGGTTGGAGAGGTCGTCGTTACGGCGCAGAAGCGGTCGGAGAACGTCAAGGACGTCCCCATCGCGATCACCGCGGTCAGCGGCGACACTCTGAACCAGGCCCAGATCGTCAACTTCCACGACCTCACGCGGGTCGTGCCCAGCTTCAACTCGAACCAGCTTGGCGACTCGCGGGCCGCGGGCATGAACCTGCGCGGCGTGAGCTCTGTCCAGGGCAATCCTGGCCGTCACTCTTCGCTCGGCCTCTTTATCGATGGCGTCTTTATGGCCCGCACCGGCATGGGGTCGTCGCAGGACTTCCTCGATATCGAGCGGGTCGAGGTGTTGCGGGGCCCACAAGGCACGCTATTTGGCATGAATACTGCGGCGGGCCTGATCCACATCATCACCCGCAAGCCTGATCTGGAGTCGTTTGGCGGCAGCGGGGAGGTGGTGTTCGGCGACTACGACACCCTCGAAGCCCGGGCGCGGATCACCGGACCGCTGGTGCAGGGCAAGCTCGGTTTCAGCCTGGCGGCGTCGGGAAGCTCGCGCAACGGCTTCACCTACAACTCGACCACCCAGCGCGATGTCGACACGGAGAAGAAGATGAGCGTGCGCGGCAAGCTCATGTATCGCGCCGACGACTTTGAAGCCGTTCTGAGCGCAGACTACGCCAAGGAGACCAGTGAGTGCTGCGCGGCGGTGATCTACAAGCTGCTGCCGGGCGCCAATCTCGGCGGGCGGCCGATCGCGCCGATCGCGCCGGCCGGCCTTGCCTATAGCCGCACCACGATCCAGAGCGGCGTGAACACCAATCCGAACAAGGGCGGCGGCGTGTCGGCCGAGCTCAACTGGTATCTCGGGGACTTCACCCTGACCTCGCTGACGGCGGTCCGCAGTTGGCAACTCACGCCGGTGAACGACGCTGACGCCTTGCCCTATCAGTACCTGGACGGCTTCGTGATCCACCAGGAGCATCGCCAGGTGAGCCAGGAACTGCGGATCGCCTCGCCGGCCGACAAGAAGCTGACCTATGTCGCCGGGCTGTTCTTCTATGACCGCCTGTCGACGGACTTTGAGAATATCCGTCTGGGGGCCGACGCGCCTGCGGCGCTCAAGATTCCGGGGACCGACGCTGCCACGATCACCGACGCCCGGGTCAAGGATCGGACCTACGCGATCTTCGGCCATCTGGACTACAACTGGACCGACAAGTTCACCACGTCGGTTGGCGCGCGCTACACTAGGGAGCCGCAGGAAGCCACCTTCACCCAGACATCCAACAACCGGGTCTACGCCAATCTCGGAACGACGCACCAGAGCCGCGAGGACAGCGAATTCTCCTGGAAGCTGGACGCCCGCTACCGCTGGTCGCCGCAGGTCACGACCTACGCCAGCGTCGCGCGGGGCTTCAAGCCGGGCGGGTTCGAGATCACCCGTCGGTCGAACATGGCGAACTTCCAGTTCGAGCCCGAGACGAACATGAACTATGAATTGGGGCTGAAGTCGACGCTGTTCGAGCAGCGCATGTCCTTGAACGTGGCGGCCTTCTACACGGTCTATAGCGACTTCCAGACCCTGGCCTTCGACGGGGTGGCCTACACCACCCGCAACGCCGACGAGTTCGTGACCCAGGGCGTCGAGATCGAGGCCGAGGCGCGTCCGATGCAGGGCCTGAGCCTGTCAGCGGCGGCCAGTTGGATCGACGCCAGGTTCACCGACTTCAAGATCGGCCTGTGCAAGCCGGGGTTCGTCGGGGTTTGCGACCTCAGCGGTCAGCGCCTGAACGGTTCGGCGCAGTTCTACTTCAACGGCGCGGTCTCCTATCGGCATCCGATCAGCGCCGCCTTGGATGGGACCGTCCGGCTCGATTACGGCTACAAGAGCGACATCTACATCTCCCAGAACCTGGATCCGAACACCCACAAGGGCGGCTATGGGGTGCTGAACGGGCGTATCGGCGTCGAGAGCGCCGACGGTCTCGTCGTTGAGCTGTTCGCCCGCAACCTGCTCGACAAGAAGTACATGAACTTCATGTACGGGGCGCCATTCTCGACCGGCGTCTATGTCGGCTACGTCGGCGCCCCACGGGTGATCGGGGTGCGGGCTTCCAAGCAGTTCTAACGCGGGGGCGTTCTCTCCGACTCCCCTCGGAGAGAGCGGGTGAAGGCGGGGCGCCGGCGCGCGACACGGCGCCTGCGTCCCGCGCGCCGACCAAGCCTCCATCAGACACGAAGATGCGATGACGGGGCCGGGAAAAGCGCCTTGACTCACTCAGAACGTCATCGCAAAAATAGTTAGATAATTGCCCTACTACAAAGTGTGGCCAAGCGTCGGGCGAGGCGAGCAGCGGCCACCATCTGGAGGAGACACCAGTGCCTTACGTCGAAAATGAGATCATCCATGATGCGGACTCACACTTGGTGGAGCTGCCGGACGTCCTGGACGATTACATCGATCCCAAGCTGAAGGCGGCCTATCACGCGCGCCGCGCCGAGGAACCGGAGTTCAAGAAGCGGGTCATCGAGCACCCGATTCCCGACTGGGCCGAACGGGTTCGCGCCAAGTGGGACAATGCCGAATACCGCGCCGGCGCCAGCCAGGACATCATGAGCCGCAAGGGCTACGACGCCCTGGGCTCGTTCATCGCCGCCGACCGTCCTCAGGCGCTCGACCTGCTGGGCTTCGCCAGCCAGCTGATGTTCACCTCGCTCTGCCTGCGTAACTTCGACCTCGACCAGGGGGCGGACATGGAGCTCTGCTACGGGGTGGCGCGCGCTCACAACCGGATGATGGTCGACTTCTGCTCGACCGACCGGCGGCTGCTACCCACCGCCTATATTCCGATCGCCGACATGGCCATGGCGGCGGAGGAAGCCCGCCTGGCGGTCGAGATGGGCGCCAAGGGTCTGATGATCCCGGCTCAGTGCCCGACCACCCATTCGCCCAGCCACTCCGGCCTCGACGGCCTGTGGGCGGTGGCGCAAGAGGCCGGGATTCCGATCCTGTTCCACATCACCGGCACCGACCTCGCGCCGGGTTACAAGCTGAACGGCAAGCCTCCGGTCAATATCGTTAGCGGCGACGGGGACTCCAATTCCCTCGGCTTTATGTCGGTCCCCCAGGCGGTGATGACCACCATGGCCGCGTTGATCTTCGACGGCGTCCTGGATCGGTTCCCAAGGTTGAAGTTCGGCGCCGTCGAACTCGGCGCATCCTGGCTGCCCAGCTGGCTTCGGCAGATGGACATGGCCTACGACTCCTTCGCCCGTCATGAAGATCGGCTTCGCGCCCTGTCGGCCCGTCCCAGCGAGATCGCGCGCCGCCAGTTCCGCGTCACGCCCTATCCGACCGAAGACGTGGCGTGGATCATCGCCCACTCCGGCCCGGAGATGTGCATGTTCTCCTCCGACTATCCGCACGTCGAGGGGGGCCGTAATCCGCTGAAGCGCTTCCGGGAGTCTCTTGCGGCTGGGGTCGTGTCGCAAAACGCCGTTGACGGATTCTTCCGCGACAACTTCGTGGACATGATGGGCGAGGGGCTGGCCCCGGATCTGCGCTACCCGAAGCATCTTGTGGCGGCCTGAGGCCTCTTCAACTCGGACACTCCGCGACTTCCCAGGCGTGCGGCACGAGCGCCTGGGGACGGTAGCCGCGGGGTGTCCGGTCTTTTTCCACCCGCAATGCGCCGGGTCACCAAGCGCTCAACAAGATGACGGGGAGGGAAGCCGATGGCCCAGGCCATGGAGCAGGACGGGCTCGCGAGAGTGATGTCAGGTCCTTTGCAGGACGTGCGTGTGCTGGAGATCGGCCACTACATCGCCGCGCCCCACTGCACGATGATGCTGGCCGACCAGGGCGCCGACGTCATCAAGTTGGAGCCCGTCGGCGGCGAGCCGGGTCGCAAGGCGCCGCCCTTCAGCTCGGACGGCGAGAGCCTGGCCTATGCTTGCCACAACCGCGGCAAGCGCAGCGTCGCCATAGATCTGCGACGACCGGAGGCGGCCGAGGCGCTGGACGCTCTGCTGCGCTGGGCCGATATCGTGGTCACCAACTACGCCAACGGAATTCCCGAAAAGCTCGGCTTCGGCTTTGAGCATCTGTCAAAGATCAATCCGCAGGCCTCAATGATCCATATCACCGGCTACGGCACGGCCGGCCGGCGCGCGGACTATCTGGCCTTCGATCCGGCGATCCAGGCGATGAGCGGCTTTGCAGATCTGACCGGCGTGCTCGAGGGGCCGCCGACCATGAGCCAGTTCTTCCTGGCCGACCATTCGGCTGGAATGCACGCGGCCTACGCCGCCATGTGCGCCCTTTGGGAGCAACGCCGTCTGGGGCGAGGTCGCAAGGTGGAGGTGAGCATGCTGGAGTCGATGACCTCGCAGCTCAGCTACCATATCCCCACCAGGGGCGTGCTTGGGCAGAACCCGACCCGGACCAGCCGCGAGTCCGCGCCAGGCTTCGACTTCTTCCAGACGACGGACTCGCCCGTTTATATCTCGCCGGGCACGCCCGGCATGTGGTTCGCGCTGTGCGGTGTGCTGGGCCGGCCGGAATGGTCAGGCGGACCGACCGAGCGCCCGAATTTCGTCAAGGACCCTCAGCTTAAGACCATGATCGGGCAGGCCCTGGAGGTCTGGTTCGCGTTGCGGAGTTCAGCCGAGGCTTTCGACACCTTGCAGGCCGCCGGGATCGCCTGTGGCGTGGTGCGAAGCGTCGCCCAACTCTACGACGAAGAGCTGGCGGCTGGGTCCCCTGTGGTCTCCTTCGTCGAGATGGCGGCGGGCGGTGATCCTGTGCCGGTGCCGGGGCCTGCCTTCCAGATGGGCGAGCGCGACGGGCCGCCCAAAGTCGCGGGCCTAGGCGCCGACACTGAGGCCATCCTGTTGTCGATCGGTGTCAGGCCCGAGCTTGTCGCCGAACTTCAACCTGCGCCCAAGCGCGAGAGGGCCAAGGCCTGATCAACAGGGCGTGAGCGTCCGGGAGAGTTCTGCTGTGTCGGTTCCTGTCAGGATCGGGATCCTCGGCTGCGCGCGTATCGCCAAGTCCGCTGTGTTGGACGCCGCCCGCCGGGTCCCGGAGGTAGAGGTTGTCGCCGTGGCGTCCCGCGATGGCGATCGGGCCGCGGCCTTCGCGGCCGAACATGGCCTAGCGCGGTCTCACGCCAGCTACGAGGCGCTGTTGGCCGACCCGGACGTGGAGGCGATCTATAATCCGCTACCCAACAGCCTGCATGCCGAGTGGTCGATCAAGGCGTTGCAGGCCGGCAAGGCCGTGCTGTGCGAGAAGCCATTGGCCGCCAACGCGACTGAGGCCCAGGCCATCGTCGAGGCGGCGCAGGCCTCCGGCGCGATCTTGGTGGAGGCGTTTCACTATCGCTACCACCCCATGGCGGAATTTATTCATGAGGTCGTGACCTCTGGTGATCTGGGAACCGTGCGCAGGGTCGAGGCCTGCCTGAAGATTCCAAGCCACCTGCTGAGCGCCGACGACATTCGTTTCCAACTGGCGCTGGCGGGCGGCGCGGCGATGGATCTCGGGGCCTATTGCGTTAATATCCTACGGTTGGTGACAGGGCGGGAGCCGCAGGTCGAGGAGGCGGTCGCGACCCTGGCTTCGCGTCGTGTCGACAGCGCCATGTGCGCGGAACTGGCCTTCCCGGGCGGCGTGCGCGGGAGCTTCGAGTGCTCGCTTCGCGCGCCCGACCTGAGTGCCTTCCTAGTCGTCGAAGGTGATCGGGGGCGATTAGAGGCCACCAACCCGTTCCTGCCGCAACTGGGTCATTCCCTCTTCCTCGATATCGACGGTCAGACCCGAACCCAGTCCTTCGAGCGGACGCCGACCTACGTCTTCCAGGCGCGCGAGTTCGCCAAGGTGGTGCGGCATGGCGCGCCCGTGCTGACGACCGGCGCGGACGCGGTCGCGACCATGCGGGTGCTCGACGACGTCTACCGGGCCGCGGGCCTGGGCGTTCGCGGCGTCTGACCGCCTCAACACGTATTCGGAGCAGCCTATGAGCAAGCCACAGTTCGCCTCGCCGGAATGGATCTCGATGATGCGGTCGATCTTGACCGAGTTGGTCGCGGCGCGTCGCGACGATCTGGCCGACGCCGACTTTTCCATGTGCGAGGTGATCACCGGCGTTCCGCCTGGCCAGAAGACGGCCGTGCTTTCGGCGCGTTTTCGCGCTGGGACGGTGGAGTTCTTCGAGGATGAAACTGTGGCCGACTACGTCGTGCGCGGCGACTACGAGGCGATGGCGCCAGGGGCGAAGACCGTGCTGCGGGGCGCCACGCCAGAGGTGCTGGCCGAACAGGGCGCGCGGCGCAGGGAGCTGGCGGCCGCGGGACGTGTGACGTCCAGTGGCGACATGACCAAGGCCTCCAAGCCGGTCCGCCAAATTCTGGCCCGCATGCACGATCTGTTGGCGGAGCAGACGCGATAAGGCGTCGCGGACGGCATCGTCCGCGGCGCCTCGCGGTTCGCGATATCGTTTACTTGGCGGCGGCTTGGATGGCGGCTGTCAGGCTGTGACGGGCGTTGTGCAACTCGGCGGTGTCCGCGTCGCGGAAGGCCGAGTTCACGGCGATCACCAGCCGGTCCTTCGGATAGGTGGTGATCGACTGGCCGAAGATGCCGATCGCCTCGTAGGATTCCGTCTTGGGGTATGCCCACCAGAAATAGCCGTAGCCGCCGTCGTCCGGTTTGGCCGGGTCGACCAGGATATGGGAGCTCGTCGCCTCCTTGGTCCAGGTCGTGGAAACCACCTGCTTTCCGCCGGCTTTGCCGCCGCCGAGGATGAACAGCCCGACCCGCCCGTAGTCGCGCAGGGTCATGGACAGGCAGCAGCCGCCGCGCTCGTGGCCGCCGGCGTCCTCAAGCCAGAAGGCGTCCTGTTCCATCCCATAGGGCGCCCAGATTTTTTCCGAGAGATACTGGGACAGCGGCTTGCCCACGGCGTTGGAGACCAGCACCCCGACGAGGTCGGTTTCACCGGTGGAGTAGTGGAACCTGCTCCCCGGCGCCGCCTCGCGCGGCAGGTGGCGCATGTAGCTGACCACCGGGTTGACCCCCGGCTCGATCACCGACAATCCCACCTTGGCCACGTCGGACTTGGGATCCGTGTAATCCTCGTTCCACTTCACGCCTGACGACATGCTGATGAGCTGGCGCACGGTGACACCGTCATAGCCGCCGCCCTTCAGCTCGGGGACATAGGCGGTGACCGGGTCATCGAGGCTCTTGATGAAACCGTCTTGGATCGCCGCGCCGACCAGGGTCGAGGTCACCGACTTGGCCACCGAGAACGAAGTCCAGCGGTCCTGCGGTCCTCGGCCCAGGGCGTAGCGCTCTAAGATCAACTGGCCGTCCTTGATCACTAGCAGACCCGAGACCTCGTAGGCGGCCATGTAGTCGTCGATGCTCAGCGTCTTGTCCCCGACCTTGATGGCGACGTCGCCCAGCGGCTTGCCATCGGGTAGGGGGTGGATCTTCGCACCGCGCTTGACAGTCTCGTAGGGCATCAGTTTTTCGGCTGATCGATAGGCGACCCGCTTCTGCTCGACGCTCATGCTTAGTCCCGATCCCGCCGTCGACTTCGACGCCTCCTGGGCTTGGGCGCCTATCGGCAGCAGCAACGCTGCGGCCATGGCCGCCGTGATCCAATCGCCATTCGGAGTTCCCACTCGTCCCATCCCCATTCTTGTCGTTTGCAAGCAACCCGGTGGGCGGCCTGAATACAGTTTAATGAGTGTAATGATATATGATGTGGCGGGTGTGTCGACCCTGCTCAGCCCTTGCGGTTTTGGGGCTGGGACCGATGTCTGGACCGCGAAGGCGGTTGATGCAGCGTCATGAGGCGGCGGCGAGCAGGGCGCGCGCGGCCAGGCCAGGCCAGGCCAGGACGGGACGGGACGGTGGAACGCTGATCTTCTTCTCGGACGTGAACGAACGTCAGAGCACGTTCCAGCGTCGGTCCTTCCTGCTCGGAGGCTTCACCGCCCTCGGCGGCATATGAACACTGGTGGAGGGAGATCAGCCGGATGGGCCCAGCCAAATGGCCGCGGCCGTGTCACGTCTGGCCTTCCTTGGTTCGACCGCGTTCGAACGGCTAAGGCGCAGGCTGGGAACTGGTTCGGTCGGAAGACGGCCCTCACCGACCGCGGCTTCATGGGCCATCATTGAACGGCCTTGCGCTGCCTCTCCATTGAAGGGGTGAACTAAGAGAAGCCTGCGAGCTTCTTCGCAAGCCCGTCCCGAAGACTACCGTTCAGGTGAGCGTCAAGAAGGGGGGGCGCTTGAGGAAATGGCTCGGCTGCGATCCAGCCTCCTAATAGGCCAGCGAGCGAGTTCGAATGTTATTAGGGATTCGAACCGCCATTACGCTAGCATTTCGTTCTGTGCGACAATTATCTCCAACATACGAATTTTATTGAAGAAAACTAGACTCTCCGAGGCCGGTCTTCCAAAACCCTAAGCTGAATGAAACACTTCACGTGCGGGGGTCGGTGCGGGGGTCGGTTTCGACCCGGGACCGACGAACTTGGTCGAGGTCCAATGGCGAAAGTGTTGGGGAAGCTAAATCCCAAGACCGTCTCCGGCGCGCTCCCGCCGGGTCACTACAGCGACGGCGGCAGCCTGTATCTCGTGGTGAAGAAGGGCGGCGCGAGGGCGTGGACCTTCATCTATAGGTGGAAGGGGCGCGAACTTGAGAAGGGCTTTGGAGCCGTTCGCAACGTATCCTTGGCATACGCCCGCGAGCGCGCCACAGCCGCTAGAGCCAAGATCGCGGCCGGCCAGGATCCGTTTCTAATCGAAGAAGATTCGGGGCGTGCGCCGATGAGGTCGTCGGGGCCCTCGCTGCTGGCTTCAAGAACGAAAAGCACATCGCCCAGTGGAAAATGACCCTGAAGGAGTATGCGAAGCCGCTTCGGGACATCTCGATCGACGCCGTGACCACGAAGGATGTTCTTGAGGTTTTGAAGCCGCTCTGGTCGCGCGCGCCCGAGACTGCGGATCGGACACGACTTCGCATCGAGCGCGTTCTCGACGCGGCGGAAGCAAAAGGCTTCCGCGACAGCGCCACCAGAAACCCGGCCTCTTGGAAAGGGAACCTGAAACATCTGCTTCCCGCGCGGCGCAAGCTCACGCGAGGCCATCACGTTGCGATGGCGCACGAGAGGGTTCGGGAGTTTGTCATCGCGCTATGGGCAAGACCCTCGCGCTCGGCGCTAGCCTTGGAGTTCCTGATCCTGACCGCGGCGCGCTCGGGCGAGGTCTACGGCGCGACCTGGGCCGAGATTGTCGATGATGTTTGGGTGGTGCCCAAGGAGCGTATGAAGGCTAGGCGGGAGCATCGTGTGCCACTAAGCAAGGCCGCGCTTGACGTGCTTGTCCGCGTGGGCCGCTCGAATGACCCTGAGGCGCTGATTTTCCCTGGAGCGCGCCGCGACCGGGAAACGATGCGCGCCAAGCCGCTCTCGAACATGGCGATGGCGGTCCTGATGCGGAAGATGAAGGATACCTACGTCGTGGCCGGCGGCGAGCGCCGAGCGGCGACTCCGCACGGTTTCCGGTCGAGCTTCCGCGACTGGGCCGGATCGGAGACGGAGTACCCGCGAGAACTTGCGGAAGAGGCGCTGGCGCACCTAGTGGGGAACGCCGTCGAGCGCGCCTACAGGCGGGGCGACTCCGTCAAGCGGCGCCGAGTACTGATGGAAGACTGGGCGAAGTATGTCACGTCGCCGCCGACCAACACGTCGGCGAACGCTTCTAAGCCGGAAGTTGGGGCGCCCGCCTAGTCAGGCTATCGCCGAGCGTCACGCCGCGTGGGCCCGCCAGGTTCCAGCCGAACCGGGCGAGCTTGGGACGCCGACCGCCGCGCCAGCCTGCTGGCCCATCGCGTGGCGCTCAGGCCCCTCGACGCCCGGCAATCCAAGCCCCTTGAAGGATCGGCAGTCCGCCCTGCACGCGTACCCGAATGAGGTCCGCCCGCTTGCCAGTCTCGATGACGCCGCGGTCAGTGAGGGCGGCGGCCTTCGCCGGACCGCTGGTCACCACAGCCGCGGCCCGCGCCAACGACCATCCAAAAGGTTCGGCCGTCAGGGCGAAGGCGCATTCGATCAAGCTGCGAGGCACATAGTCGGACGCGAACGCGTCGAGAAGCCCGGCCTGGGCCAAATCTGCGGCGCGGACATTTCCGGAATAGGACCCGCCACGGATGAGATTGGGACCGCCCATGACGATGGTCATGCCGCGGTCGCGCGCGCGTTCAGCCGCCTCCAGGGTTACGGGGAATTCCGCGACCGTCGCCCCAATATCGGCCGCCTCATCGACATGGGAGGGCTCTTCATCATCATGGCTCGCCAGGGGCAACTTCATCGACCTGGCCAGATCGGCGACGAAGCGGCGATTTGGCTTGGCGTTGCGGACCTGACGATCGCGGCATTCGGCCAGACGGGTGTCACAGGCTTCCTGCGTCATGCCGCCCTTACGCCACCCCTCCAGGTAGCGATCGAGGTGGCGGTACTGGCGTTGCCCCGGTGTGTGATCCATCAATGAGAGCATTGTCGTCATCGGGTGTTTGCTCAGGCCCTCGAGGCGTTCCTGAAGAACGTCCGAGGTGGTTTCGCAGCGCCAGTGAAGTTTATGGTCGGCCTTCAACATGCCTTTGGCGTGAGCTTGCAGCAGGCCCTCGGCAAGGCGTCCGAGGTTGTCCTTGCTTCGCGAAGCGGCGTTGTTGAACGAGCCGATTGTCAGCGAGTTGAAGACCGTCGTGACGCCGACCGACAGTCCGCAGCCATCATGGGTGACCGCGGCCGAGGCTGGGTCCCAGTCGATGCTGGCACGAGGGAAATAGTGGCGCTCAAGGCTGTCAGTGTGCAGGTCGATCACGCCCGGCATTAGGACGTCGCCTCCAAAATCTTCGCCAATCTCGCCGGTTCCGCGGTCGATGGCGGCGATCTTTCCGTTCCTGACTAGGATTGAGCCGATGAAGTCGTCGTCTGCGGTGACGATCCGGGCGTTTCTAAATGCTGCTTCCACGAGGAGCTCCTAGGTCTCAGTCGGCAAAAGGTCAGTGGGTGGGGCGTCTTCGAATTCGATCTCGACCTCGGTGCTGCCTCGTGACTCCCCGAACTCCAGCGGCCGTCCCAGGCCGTCGACATTGAGGTATCGCTGGACCAGCAGGGGCACGTGGCGCGGGAGGTGAAGCAACTCGGCTTCCTGCGGCGTCGAAAGCCGCGCCGAGATGGCGGTACGTTTTCGGGTGTAATCGGGGATTCCGCTGTCCGTCAGGGTCTGGGTGATTGTGCCGCGTTTGCGATACATTTCGATGAAGGTGGGAAACCGCTCGAAGCTGAAGGTGTGCTGGCTGAGCGCCGTCGGCTGACCGTTGATGAGCCTCAAGCGCTCGAGGAACACCACGGGCTGGCCGGCCCTGATGCCCAGGGCCTGGGCCGCGCAACTGTCTGAGGCGCGCTGCTCAAGTCTGAGAATTTCGGTGCTGGGGACGGCTCCCGACCGCTTGACGCCCTCAGCGAAACGCGGCCGGCGGGTCAGGCGTCCTGGCCGACCTTGGCGGCGGACATAGCTTCCGCGCCCCTGAGTCGATTCCACAATGCCCTTGTCTTGGAGGTCGGCGAGCGCGCGACGAACTGTGTGGCGGTTGACCATGAACTGCCGCGACAGGTCTTGCTCAGTGGGGAGTTTGTCTCCCGGCACCAACTCGCGGGCCTCGATGCGCTGTTCTATGGACTTTGAGATTTCGCGCCAAAGCGGCATTCCACTCGCCATGTTCAGCTCCTGTTGCAGTTAACTCTGCGTCGTCTAGACAAGTTTTACTGTTGTCGCGGAAAGTTCATACTTGAGGTGTTGCGACTAAACTTAACGCCTACTACCAATCGCCTCGAGAGATTTCAACAGTTGCTTGGTTGGTGGAGGGTGATCAATGCGAGCCGAAAAGTTCAAAGAGCCGGAGGGCGATCGCCGGCGCTGGATGTCCATCCTGGCCAAGGCACGCGCAGCCGAGGTGATCGACGCCTGGGAAGCCCTGCCGGCTCGCCCTGAATTCGAGCCGCTGCGGGCTGTCGAGACCGGACTTGTCCTCGTCCGTGGCCGCATGGGCGGCGGGGGCGATCCGTTCAATGTCGGCGAGATGACCGTGACCCGCGCGGCTGTGCGGCTCGGAACGGGCGAGACGGGGGTCAGCTATGTGGCGGGGCGCGATCGCCGCCACGCGGAGATTTCCGCCGCGGTCGACGCCATGATGCAATGTGCCGATCTGCGTTCGATCGTCGAGGCCCAGATGGTGGAGCCCTTGGCGGCCGCTCAAGCCTCCCGGCGCGCGGCCGATGCTCGCAAGGCCGCCGCCACCAAGGTCGATTTCTTCACCATGGTTCGTGATCGGAGCGCCGGCTGATGGCTGCTGTCCTCGACCTGGCCTCGATCCGTCCGGCTTTCGCCGATCCGGTCGGCCAATCCCAGAAAGTGTTTCGCGCGGTGATGGAAGCGATGGCCCGGCCCGGCACGATAGCCGACCTGGCCTTTGCTCCCGAACCGCCAGCGGGACTCTCGCGCGCAGCCGCAGTTGTCGGGCTGACGCTGTTCGACTTCGAGACGCCTGTCTGGCTGGCGCCGACCGTGGCAGCAAGCGAAGCGGCTGCGTGGCTGAGATTTCACTGCGGCTGCCCGCTGAGCGCTGAACCTGGCGCGGCGACCTTCGCCGTAGTCGGAGACGCTCTCGGTTGCCCGCCGCTCCTGTCCTTCAATCAAGGCGACGCCCGCTATCCGGACCGGAGCGCCACGATCATCTTGGACGTCCGCGACCTGAGCGGCGGCGACGACGTCGTGCTCACCGGGCCGGGCATCAAGTCCGAGACGATTATCGCGCCCGTCGGCCTGCCCAAGGGCTTCTGGGATCAGGTCGTCGCCAATCACGAGCAGTTCCAGTTCGGCGTCGATCTCATGCTCGTCGCCGAGACCCAACTCATCGCTCTGCCGCGCTCCACGCGTGTCGAATTCAAGGGAGGCTGACCCATGGCTTATGTCTCGGTAAAGGGTGGGGAGGCGGCGATCACCAACGCCCACCTCTGGCTGGCGGAGGATCGCCGTGGCGATAGCGCCGTGGCTGAACTCGAAATCGCTCAGGTGCGTGAGCAGCTCTCTCTCGCCGTCGACCGTGTGATGAGCGAGGGCTCCTGCTACGATCGGGACCTGGCGGCTCTGGCGATCAAGCAGGCCGGCGGCGACCTGCTCGAAGCAATCTTCCTGCTGCGCGCCTATCGCACGACCCTGCCACGCTTTGGCGCCTCCGAGCCGCTCGAGACCGAGCAGATGGCGGTGCGCAGGCGGGTTTCGGCTGCGTTCAAGGACATCCCCGGCGGGCAGGTGCTTGGCCCGACCTTCGACTACACCCACCGACTGCTCGATTTCGCCCTGGCCGCGGAAGGCGGGACGCTCGTCGCTCCGGCCGTGGAAGCCGAAGAGCCGCAGAGCCACCCCATGCCGAACATCGCCTCGGTGTTTCGCCATGAGGACCTGTTGGAGCATGACGTGCGCTCCGAGGAGACTCCAGAACCTTACGATCTGACCCGGCAGCCGATGAGCTTCCCTGCCGGTCGCGATCAACGGCTGCAGGCGCTCGCCCGCGGCGACGAGGGCTTCCTGCTCAGCCTGGCCTATTCGTCACAACGCGGATGGGGCAACACCCACCCGTTGTGCGGCGAAATCCGGCTCGGCGATGTAGCTGTCGAGTTCGTGCCGGAGGAACTGGGCTTTCCCATTGAGATCGGCGAGATGACGGTGACCGAGTGCACCATGCTGTCGGGCTTCAACGGCTCGGCCGACCGCGCGCCGCAATACACCCGCGGCTATGGCCTATCCATGGGCCACTGCGAGCGCAAGGCGATGAGCATGGCCATCGTCGATCGCGCGCTTCGATCGGCCGAAGTGGGAGAGATCACCGACGCCCCGGTCAAGGACGCCGAATTCGTTCTCTATCACAGCGACAATGTTGAGGCCTCCGGCTTCGTGCAGCATCTCAAGTTGCCGCACTATGTCGACTTTCAGGCCGACCTTCAGCTCATCCGCCGACTGCGCAGCGAACACTTCGCGCGTTATGAGGCGCTCAAGGAAGCCGCAGAATGACCATCCCTGTCGCGCAACCCAATGCGCCTGAACGCTACTACAACTACGCTTATCTGGACGAGCAGACGAAGCGGATGATCCGTCGCGCGATCCTGAAGGCTCTGGCCATCCCAGGCTATCAGGTTCCCTTCGGATCTAGGGAGATGCCGGTGCCCTATGGATGGGGCACCGGCGGCATCCAAGTCACCGCCGCCGTGATCGGTCCGGGCGATGTCTACAAGTGCATCGACCAGGGCGCCGACGACACCACCAACGCCGTCTCCATCCGCCAGTTCTTCGCCAAGGTGGCCGATGTGGCCACCACCGAGGATACCGGGGAGGCGACGATCATCCAGTCACGTCACCGCATCCCGGAAAAGCCGCTCAAGGCCGGCCAGGTGCTCATTTTCCAAGTCCCGCAGCCTGAACCCCTCCGGGGGCTGGAGGCGCGCGAGACTGAGACCCGCGCGATGCATGCCTACGAGGAATACGGACTGAAGTACGTGTCTCTTTACGAGAACGTCGCCGCGCACGGCATGATCACAGCGACGGCCAGCTATCCGGTGATGGTCGAGGAGCGCTATCTGATGTCGCCCTCGCCGATCCCCAAGTTCGACAATCCCAAGATCGCTGACAGCGAAGCGGTGATGCTGTTCGGGGCAGGGCGCGAAAAGCGCATCTACGCGGTGCCGCCTTACACCCGGGTTCGCAGCCTGGACTTTCATGACTATCCCTTCGAGACCCAGACCTGGGAAGAATGCTGCGCGCTCTGCGGGGCGCAGGACTCCTATCTCGACGAGGTCATTCTCGACGACGCCGGAGACAAGATGTTCGTCTGCTCCGACAGCCATCACTGCGCTGAGCGGCGTGCCGCCGGCCATGAGGGACCGCTGGCCGATCACGTGCTCGCCGGCCAGCCCCTGAAGGAGCCTGCGCAATGAATGCGATCACAACAGACATCCAACCGGCCCCGCTGCTGCGGGCCTCGGGGGTCACCAAGTGGTACGGGCACGTCCTGGGCTGCAAGGACGTCTCGTTCGAACTGCGCCCTGGCGAGGTGCTCGGCGTTGTTGGTGAGAGCGGCTCGGGGAAAACGACCCTGCTCAACACTATTTCGGGCAAGCTGGAGCCCGACCGCGGGCAGGTGGCTTTCGACACCGGGCGCTTTGGCCTGACCGACATCTATGGGCTGTCCGAACCTGACCGCCGCCGGATGCAGCGCGAGGAATGGGGCTTTGTGCACCAGAACGCGCGCGATGGTCTGCGGATGCGGGCCTCGGCTGGGGCTAACGTGGCCGAGCCGTTGATGAATCTCGGCGAGCGTCACTACGGAAAGATGCGCGCGGCCACACTCGATTGGTTTGAACGCGTCGAACTGGACACCTCGCGCATCGACGGCAAGCCCCGGACCTTTTCGGGGGGAATGCAGCAACGCATCCAGGTGGCGCGAAACCTGATCCACCAGCCGAGGCTGGTGTTCATGGACGAACCTACCGGCGGCCTTGACGTGTCGGTTCAGGCGCGGTTGCTCGACCTCCTGCGCGAATTGGTTCGTGACCTGGGCCTGGCGGTCATCATCGTCACCCACGACATGGCCGTCGCGCGGCTCATGGCCGATCGGCTTATCGTGATGAAGGACGGCCACGTCGTGGAAACCGGCCTTACCGATCAGGTCCTCGACGACGCCCAACATCCCTACACCCAGCTTCTCGTCTCCTCCGTTCTTCAGATCTGAGCCGCCATGACATCCAATGTTCAAGCCTTGATCGTGGTCGAGGACCTCGCCAAGACCTTCATCCTTCACAATGCGGGCGCAGCGCTGATCCCGGTCTTCGAAGGTCTGTCGCTTCAGGTGTTCCCCGGCGAGTGTGTCGTGCTCGACGGTCAGTCTGGGGTCGGCAAGTCAACCTTGCTGCGGTCTATCTATGGCAACTACCTGCCCACTGCCGGTTCGGTCCAAGTGCTCCACGACGGGCGCTATTTCGACATCACCCGGGCCGCGCCCCATGAGGTGCTGGAGGTTCGTCGTCGCACCCTTGGCTATGTCAGTCAGTTCCTGCGCGTCATCCCACGCATCTCCACCCTGCAACTCGTGATGGAGCCGCTTCTGGAGAATGGCGTCGAGGTTGAGGAGGCGAGAACGCGGGCGACGGAGTTGCTGAGCGCCCTGCAACTGCCGCGCGCCCACTGGGACCTGCCGCCGGCGACTTTCTCGGGCGGAGAGCAGCAGAGGGTCAACATCGCGCGCAGCTTCATCCGGAACTATCCGGTGCTGCTGCTTGATGAACCCACCGCCTCGCTGGACGCTGAAAATCGTGCGATCGTCGTCGAACTGGTCGGCCGGGCGCTTGCCGGCGGGGCGGCGATGATCGGCATTTTCCACGATGAGGATGTGCGCAACGCCGTCGCCACCCGCCTGTTGCCAGTCGCCCAGTTCAAGGCCGCGGCCTGACCATCACAACCAGCCGCCGGCGTCCACCGGCGGCTGGTTACAGATTGCAGATGAAGGGCGCCAAGGCTCCATGACCTCAAGGTACGCGATCTATTACGCCCCCACAGGCGACGAGGATCTGTGGGCGGCGGCCTGCGCGTGGTTAGGGCGTGACGCGCTGACTGGCCAGAGCGTCGAGCGGCCGGCGCTGCAGGCGCTCGATGGCCTTGATCTGGAAGGACTTACCCGTGACCCCGCCGGCTACGGCTTCCACGCCACGCTGAAGGCTCCTTTCGAACTGGCCCGCGGCCGAAGTGAGAAAGAACTCCTGCAGTTCGCCGAGCAGTTCGCCTCCCAGCGGCAGGGCTTTACAGGCGCCATGGCCGTGGCCCAGTTGGGAAGCTTTGTGGCTTTCCGCCTGACCCGCGGACACGAGCTCATGGCCGAGCTTCACGCCGCCTGCGTGAGATGGTTCGAGCCCTTCCGCGCTCCGCTGTCGGCGTCCGATCTCCTTCGCCGCCAGAAGGCGCCGCTGAGCCCGCGCCAGGAGGAACGGTTGTCGCGATGGGGATATCCTCACCTGTTTGAGGATTTCCGCTTTCACATGACGCTGACCGGCTCGATCCGCGACGAGGCGACCCGCGCTCGGGTGACTGAGGCGCTGGGGTCCCACTTTGCCGCCGTTGCCGGCGCGCGCCAGTTCGAGACAGTGGCCGTTTTCAAGCAGGATGATCGGCGTGGGCCATTCCACATCCTTGGTCAGTTCACGCTGCAGCCGGCCCTGGCGTCGGCCTAGGTCCGGATCGCGGCGATCAGGCGCTCCACCCCGGCCGCGATTGTCGTGTCGTTGCGCACTTCGACGACATCGGCGCCAGTGATGGCGAACTGTTCGCCCCGGGCCAACCGCTTGGTTATGTCCAGCGCCGTTTCACGACCGCGCTCGACCAGCCTCTGTCCTATGGCCTCGCCGGAGGCTGTGACGACCACCACGCGCAGCCCCGGGAACGCCAGGCGCGCACGCTCCAATGTGGCGCGCGAGCCGTTCACCACGACCTTCAGTCCGGCGCGAATTTGCTCGCGCACGGTCGCTGGAACGCCATAGCAGAGGCCGTGCGCCTGCCAAGAAAGGGCGTAGCAGCCGGCCTGCTCTCGCTGCTGGAACCGGGTGGGACTGACCTCGATATGATCCTCGGCGCCGCAATCGCGGGGCCGCGTGATCTCTCGACGGACGAAGACAAGGTCTTGGTTCGCCGCGAGCGCGGCCCGGGTCCCGTTGAGCAGGGTGTCCTTGCCCACACCTGAAGCGCCGACAATCATGACCAACTGACCTGTCGCCCGGCGCGTGGACGGATTGGCCGGGGACGGGGAGAGAGCGATGGCGTTCATTCCAGAAAAGAAGGGCGGGCGATGACGCTGTTCGCGTCGGGATGGAAGCTCGGTTGGCGCGCAGATCAGGCGGCGGCGATGGCCTCTGGTTTAAAGGCCGCAGGTTCAAAGGCCGCCAGGTTCCGCGCGGGCCGCCGGGGCGCGCGGACCACGCGCACGCCGTAGATCAAGTCTAGCACCTCCGGCGCAAGGCCGTCAGCTGGGCCGTCAAACACCACCCGGCCTTGCGACATCGCCACGACGCGCGTGCAATAGCGCCGCGCGATGTCCAGGCTGTGCAGATTGACGAGCACCGGGATGCCATGGTCGTGGCAGATGTCGCTCAGCGCCTCCATGACGACCTCGGTATTGACCGGGTCAAGCGAGGCGACCGGTTCGTCGGCGAGGATGATATCTGGGTTCTGCATCATGGCCCGGGCGATCGCCACGCGCTGCTGTTGGCCTCCCGACAGGGTGCCAGTTCGTTGCAGGGCCGCATGAGCCATATCGAGTTTGTCGAGTTCGAGGATGGCGCGGGCGCGATCCTCCGCCGGGAAGAACTTCACCAATGATGTGGCCAGCGGCCGCTCGGCCAGGACGCCGACCAGGACGTTGGTGATCACGTCCAGACGGGGCGACAAGTTGAACTGCTGGAAGATCATGGCGCATTGCCGGCGCCACTGACGCAGATCTCGTCCCTTCAGTCGGCAGATATCGCGTCCGCCGGCATGGATGCGGCCCTCGCTCGGTTCAGTCAGGCGGTTGATCATGCGCAGCAGCGTCGATTTTCCGGCGCCCGACCTGCCGATCACCCCGACGAACTCGCCGCGCTCAACCCTCAATGAGACATTGTCGACGGCAAGGGCGTCGCCGAAGCGCTTGGTCACGCCATCTAGCTCAAGCATCGAAACTTCACCATCTGCTTATTTGGATTGGGAGAAGTCTAGGTCGAGCGCGTGACCCATGCGTGACGCCAGCGTCTCGGGTGACCTGATGAGTTGGCGATTTGTCCGCCCCTGTTCTGCCCTAGGCGAGCCGGGCGCGGAGGCGGCTGGAAACGGCGTCGAGCCCCGCGACGGCGGCCATGTAGAGCAAGATGATGAAAAAGGCTTCGTCGAAGGCGAAAACGCGGATGCGCTCGTCGAGCTCGAAACCGATGCCGCCGGCGCCGACAATGCCCAGCACGCCGGCGCTGCGGAAATTGCCCTCCAGATAGAAGAGGCACTGACTGGCGCTCACCGGCGCCATCTGCGGCGCCAGACCATAACGGGCCACCAATAGGGGGGAAGCCCCAGCGGCCCGGGCGCCTTCAACGGGCGCCTGATCGCAGTTCTCAAGCGACTCGGAGAACAGTTTCGCAAGATTGGGCGCGTCGGCCAGGGCCAGGGCGATAACCCCGCCAAACGGGCCGAGCCCGAACACCGAGACCATGATCAGCGCCCAAACCAGCACCGGAACGCCGCGGAACAGGTCCAGGCCGCGTCTTATCGCGAAGTGGAGCGCGGGGTTGGGAACCAGTGTCTTGGCGCCCAACATCCCGATCGGAACCGCCACAACGATCGCCATCGCCGTACCGGCGAAGGCCATGGCGAAGGTCTCGGCGAGGGCTCGGAGAATCCGCAGCAACTGCCCACCCTCGCTGGGCGGGAAGGCGCCGGCCATCAACCGGCCCAGCCGTTCAAAGCCGGTCAAGAGCGTAGCAGGAGCCATGTCGAGATCGATGGCCATCGCCACGATCGCCACCAAGGCCGCGATCGTGATCGCAAGGTTGCGCAGCCGGACGGTCCAAGGTTGATGCAGCCGCGGGCTTGGCGCGCTGAGGGCGATCTGGGCTCGAGGGCTCACGACTCGACGTCCAGGCCGATGAGGCGATGGCGAATCGCCTCGGAAGCGATGTCGATGAGGAAGATCATGCCGACGATCAGCATCAGGATCGCCAGGTAGGTGTCGAATTCGGTGTAGGTGATGGCGCGTTGCAGCTCTAAGCCGATCCCCCCCGCCCCGACGATGCCGAGCGCCGCAGCTCCGGCCAGGTTCCCCTCCAGACGGATGAGCGTGTAGGAGGCGTACTGCGGCAGGACCTGAGGTATGACGCCGTAGCGGATTTTACGCAGATAGCCGGCGCCGGCCGCGTCCAGCGCTTCAAGCTGGCGGGGGTCGACCTCCTCGTTGATCTCTGAGAACAGCTTTCCGAGCGACCCCATGGTGGAGATGGTCAAGGTGATGACCCCGGCCAGCGGTCCGACGCCGAATGCGGCGACCAAGATTAGGGCCATGATGATGTCGGGCAGGGTGCGAATGGCTTCCAGCGTACGCCTCACCACGAAGCGCAGGGGCGCGAGGCTCGTCAGGTTGCGAGCGCACAGGAAGGAGGCGACTGTCGCGCCGATCGCGCCGAACACCGTCGCAAGGATCGCCATTTCCAGGGTCTGCCATCCGGCCTTCAGCCACAGCGGCAGATCGTAGAACCACCAGCGAAGCGACCCCTCGCTGCGTCGGTCCTCGAAAAGCACGTCAGCGCGCAGGTCCGGGGTCATAAGGTGCAGGAAGGCGTTGATCCTGCCCAGCGGGTCGCCGCCGCCGTGGGCGGCGAAGACTTCGCTACGCTGAAGCGAGACAAGCAGCAGCAACGAGAAGGCCGCTAGGCCGAGCGCTGCGTGAAGCCGTTGACGCCGAAGCGTGGTGCGGCGAATCTGCTCGAAGGTGACGACTACGGCCGGGATTTCTGATGCGCTCATTCAGGGCCCCGGCTGGAGGTCAGGATCAGGGCGTCGGCTTCCGTCGGCTCAAACTCGGCGGGCTCGGGCGTCCAGGCCGCGGCCCAGTCGAAGGCGGTCGGCGCTTCCTGATGCATGGCGACGTGGATACCGATGAGCCGGTAGCGCGTTTCCAGCGGCATGTCGTTGCGGACGACCATGGCCAGTTGGGCGCGCGGCCGGCCTCGCCAGGCGACGGCAAGGTCGTCGCATCGCCATTCCGAAGCCTTGAGCCCTATGCAAATCCGCCGCCAGGCGCCGGCATGGAGGACCATGGCGTCGGCCTCCCCGGCGCGGAGCTTTGCGGCTGCATCCTCGGCTGAATCGGCCATGATCTGGCGGCCGAAGTAGTCGGCGCTGGCGCCCTGGTCGGCCAAGGTGCGAAGCGGGTGATCGAGATAGGCTCTGTTGGTCCCGCCAAAGACGACGCTCGCGCCCTTCAGGGCCGCCAGGTTGAGGCGCCGGTCGCCCTTTCGCACGGCGACGACGGCGGCGACTCTGCCGAGTTGAGGGCGTGATCGGACTGTGAGGATCGAACGGGTGGCTGCGGCCACAGGGCGATAGGCCGCCGCATTCAGGATCGCCAGGTCGACCTGGCCTGCGGCCAGCGCCTGGGCGGCGGCGGCCCGGTCTGGGAAGCTGCAGGTCAGTATCTGCGTTTCCAACCGTTGCGCCAACAGGCGATAATAGGCCTGCGCGCCCGGCGGAAGACTGGCGCGTGGCGGGCCGCAGGGACCCGGCTTATCGCTGATGGCGGCGATCCGCAGCGCAGGCTTCGGAGTTTGGGCGATCGCGGGGGCCAGGGCCAGAGGGGCGGACGCCATCAGGGCCAAGAGTAACCGTCTCACGAGGCGCCCTTGGCCGGCGGCGGGCCCGCTCGGCGTCGCACGAGCTCTTCTTCACGAAGATCGATGACTTCCTGGTACTCCTGTCGTGTGACGCTGATGAAACTGGCTCCGTCCGGTTGGCCGGTTCCGAGCCATATGGCGGGCTCGTCATAGGGCAGGGCGGCCATTGCGCCCCGCATGATGTCGATGAAGGCCTGTGGGCGGTCGGTGCGGGTCACGACCGCCGTGTTGGGGATCGGGCCTATGGCCCAGACAGTCCGGAAATCGTCAACGTCGAGCAGACCGCGCCGGGCCATGGTGAAATGCGCCCCGGTCGTGAAGCCGGTTTGCGGATCGCCGCCGCCGGCCTGAATCACAGTGGCGTCGAATTGCCCGCTCTCAAGAGCCATGATCGCCTGGGTGTGTCCGCCGGCGATGGCCACCTTGCCGAAGAAGGTGTCGGGATCGATGCCTTGCTCGCGCATTTTTGAGCGCGGGTAGAGGTAGCCGGAGGTCGAATTGAAATCGACATATCCCATCGTCTTGCCCTTCAGATCGGCAAGCTTGTGGATCGAACTGTCACTTCGGGCGAGGAACAGCGAGTAGTAGCCCACCTCGCCATCGGCCTGGCGAACCGTGAGGATCGGCGCGACGGCCTCGCCTACCTGAGCATCGACATTGGCGTAGGCCGCGCCCGCCAACAGGGTGACGTCGACCTGACCCGAAGCAATCGACTGGATTTTGCCGTTGTTGTCGGCCGCTTCATAGAGCTTGACCGGCAGGCCGGTGGCCTCGCTGAGATAGGCGCGGTAGGCGCTCAGCCTGCGGGTTAGTGCGGGGTCGTCCTCCGAGCCGGTGATGGCCAGGCGAACCTCCTTCATCTCCGCGCGCCATCCGTGAAGCTCCGGAGCTTCGTCACCGCAGGCGCTTACCGCGAGACCGAGCGTCAGAAGTGCGCCGACAAAAAGCTGACGAGGAGTGCGCCGAACCAAGATCATCTGTCGCCAACTGTGATCGCCAGGCCGAACTAAGCGTGACGCCGGCGGTTGTGGCATTTGGCGGTGTCGCACCTGTGACATGCCGCAAGCCTCGAACCCTACAGGCTCCGGATTTGTCGGGGCCCCGGCCGAATAATCGGACTTTCACACCCCTTGCCGGCTGGCGCGGGCCCTCGCCGTTTGGTCAGCGCCTACTAAAGGCTGATCTGTCGGGCGAGCGGATGGAGGGTAAAGCAGGCCGGGGTGCTGTGCATTTTGACGGTATGGTCAAGGGTAGTGACAACAAAACGCCAATTTGATCGATCTGAAATCGATGTGTATGCGGTGTAAGTTTCATAAATCTCAAGTTTCTATAATATTTGTTCGGAGTATTTTCCCGCGATATCTTTAACGCGGGTTCTGAAATGAGTAATTCTTCCCCTTCGGCGCAAACGGCGCCGGGGGTTGGCGGCCGTTTCGGAACGACGACGGCGCCGGACCGACCTGCGGTTCTGCAGCGGATTGTCATGCTGGCCCTTCGCCGGCTTGGACGCCTTGCTCTGGCGATCGGATGCTCGGTCGGCGGGGCTGCGGCGAGCCTGGTTCTGCCACGCCTGTTCGGCCAGGCCGTCGACCAGACCCAGGCCCTGCTGAACTCTGGCCTGGTTCAGGCCAGCGAAGCTCGCCAGGCCCTGATCATGACGGCCCTTCTGGTTATCGCGACCACGACCGTTCGTGGGGGGCTCGCCATGGGCGCCTCCTATCAAGCCGAGTGCGTCAGCCAGAGGGTGGCGTGCGACCTGCGGCTTGATTTCTTCCGCCAGTTGCAGCAGCTCAGCTTCAGGTTCCATGATCAGGCGCACTCCGGCGATCTGATCAGCCGTGGGATGTCGGACCTGGAAGGCGCGCGCTCGTTCCTCCAGGGCGCGTTGATGCCCGCCCTCTCGCTGCTCCTGCTCCTGGGGTTCACCACCTGGATGATGTTCTCGGCCGATCCGCTGATGGCGGTCGTCGGCCTTGGCTTCGTGCCCGTCGCCGCGTGGACGATGGCGCGCATGGGGATCGGGCTGCGAAAATCGGCGCTGCTGGTCCAGGAACACATGTCGAAACTGTCCCTGACCATGGAGGACAATCTCCAGGGCATTCGCGTCGTGCGGGCCTTCGCCGCCCAAATCTTCGAAATGGCCAAGTTCGACAAGGCCTCGCGCGTGCTCCTGGACCAGACCCTGGAGAGCCTGCGCCTGCGCTGCCGAGGCGTCACCGGCATGACCGTCTGCTACTACGCCTGCATGGGATTTGTGCTCTGGCTGGGAGGGCGGCGCGTCCTGGGGGGCGCCATGAGCATCGGCCAGCTGACGGAGTTCGTCAGTTACATGATGCTGCTACAGGGGCCGATCCGTCAGATTGCGGGCATCTTCCAGACGGTGGCTCGCGCCAAGTCGTCAGGCGAGCGGCTGTTCGAGGTTCTGGACCTAGAGCCCGATGTGCGCGAGCGATCGGGGGCCGCGCCGGCGCCGACGAGCGGCGTACTGGCTTTTGAGCAGGTCAGTTTCGCCTACGGGCCGGGACAGCCGAACGCTCTAAATGAGATTTCCTTCGAAGTCCGACCGGGAAAAACCCTCGGGATTGTGGGGGCGCCTGGCAGCGGAAAGTCGACCCTGGTTCAACTGATCCCGCGGTTTTATGACGCGACGGCGGGCAGGATCACGATTGACGGCGTGGATGTCCGGGACTTGCAGATCGCCAGCCTGCGCCGGTTCGTCGGTCTCGTGCAACAAGACGCCTTCCTCTTCGATACGTCCGTCGGCCACAACCTGGCCTATGCCGATCCCTGGGCGAGCGAGGAGCGTCTGGTCGAAGCTGCTCGTCTGGCCCAGATCGATGGGCATGTCGCTGCGCTTCCCGACGGCTACGAGACCCGGGTTGGCGAACGGGGCGTGGCGCTGTCTGGGGGGCAGCGACAGCGCCTTTCGATTGCTCGCGGCGTCGTCGCCGACCCGGAAATCATGATCTTCGACGACTCGACGGCCGCCATCGACGCCCTGACCGAACAGAAGGTGCGCGAGGCCCTGACCCTGGCCACGCGCGGCAAGACCACGATCATCGTCGCCCATCGTCTGACCTCCCTGATGCATGCCGATGAAATCATCGTCCTGAACGCCGGTCAGATTATCGAGCGTGGCGACCATCAACGGCTGCTGGCCTTTGGCGGGGTCTATGCCGAACTCTACCGGCTCCAGTCGGCGCAACCGCCGGCCCTACCTGACATTGCGATACGCCCAACGACTGTGGAGATGGCTTGATGAGCGCCGTGCACGCCGCCCGTTCCGGGCCTCCGCCGCGAGCCTCCCTGGGGCATTCGGAGGGCGATGACATCTTCGGAACCTTCGATCCCGATGTTGCGCGCCGGATCGCGCCGTACCTGAAGCCGCATCTGCGCCTGCTGATCCTGGCTCAGGCTGCAGTGCTTCTGACGGCGGCCGCCCAGGTCGCGCTGCCGATGGCTATTGGCGCGGTCATTGACAGTCTGGCGCGCGCCGACGAGGGACGTCTCCGCCTGGCGATCATGGGATTTATGCTCCTGACTGCAGTCTATTCGGGCTTCTTCTATTTTGAGCAATGGCTCTCGGGCCGGTTAGCCCAGAACGTGATCTCCGACATCAGGCGCTCGATGTTCTCGCATTTGCAGAACATATCGCTCGGCTTCATGGACAAGACCCATGTGGGGCGGCTCATGGCCAGGCTGAACGGGGATGTCGGCGCCCTGCAGGAGTTCGTGCAGACGTCCACCGGCGCGATCGGCGAGTTCGTCATGCTGATCGGGATCGCGGTCGTCCTGCTGAGCATCGACCTGAAGCTCGGGCTGCTCACCTTGACGGTGCTGCCGGTGCTGATCCTGATCCGGGCGATTTGGCTGCCTTTTTCAAAGACGAGCTATCGCGCGGCGCGTGACGCCTCGTCCACCGCCAACAGCGCCCTGGCCGAAAACATCAACGGCGTGCGAACCGTTCAGGAATCACGCCGCGAGGCGGTGAACTTCGAACTGTATGGAGATAAGGCGCGGGAGAACATGTGGGCCCAGAGCCGCGCGTCCTTCACCAGCAACATCATGACGCCGGTCGTCGATATCATGACCGGGTTCGGCATCGCCATCGTCGTGGTGGTCGGTGGAAATGCGGTGCTTGGCGGGCGTATCGAAGTCGGGGTGATGGTCGCCTTCATCCTCTATGTGCAGCGGTTCTTCGATCCGGTGCGGGTGCTGTCAAACCAGTACACGATCATGCAGCGGGCGATGGCTGCGGGCCGCCGGATCTTCGAGGTTCTGGACGTACCGCTCGCCATAGGAGACAGCGCCCAGGCGCGCGACCTCGATGACGAACCGGCGAGCGTGGAGTTCTGCGAGGTCTCATTTGGTTACGACCCGGCCAGGCCCGTGCTTCGGAACATTTCGTTCAAGGCCAGCCACCGCGAAGTCGTGGCTCTGGTGGGGCCGACAGGGTCGGGTAAGACCAGCATCATCTCCTTGATGCGCAGGTTCTACGAGGTCGACCGTGGGCAGGTCCTGATTGGCGGGCGCGACGTACGTGACATTACGCTCGGCTCGTTGGGACGGCGGATCGGCATGGTGCTGCAGGAGCCGTTCCTGTTCACCGGGACGATCGAAGAGAATATTCGCTACAATACCGACGGGGCGACGAGCGAAGACGTGGTCGAGGCGGCCAAGGCGGTGAGCGCGCACGACTTCATCATGCGTCTGCCGGACGGCTACCAAACCAAGCTCGGCCAGCGGGGTCGCAACATCTCGGTGGGGCAACGGCAACTGATCTCATTCGCCCGCGCCCTGGTGGCCGACCCGCAGATCCTGATCCTCGACGAGGCCACGGCGAACATCGACTCGTTCACCGAGC
>JBEBYB010000017.1:0-42983 GCA_040391295.1 Phenylobacterium sp.
GGGGGACCCAAGCCGATTTCCAGAATGTGGCGCACCCGCTTGGGTCCCCCGGATCAGCCTTTCGGCTGACCGGAGGATGACGAGTTGGGACCTACAGATCCACGCTCACCGCGCGACCGCCCCGGATTTCCAGCCGGCGCATGACGGCGATGTCGGGGCCCGTGCCGGGGGCGACCGGCTTGGCGACGGTGATCACGTACCAGGCGCCGTTGGCCAGGCCCGAGAAGCTGAAGCGGCTATTGGCGTCGCAGACCGCGCGCTTGACGAAGGCCGAGTAGTCGCCGCTGGGGGCGTTCGGCGTGCGGGCGCGCACCTCGTCGGCCGGCAGGGCCGAGCGGTCAGGCGACTTGTAGAGGATGGTCATCCGCCGCCGGGTCCACGGGGTTTCGGGCGTCAGGACGACGCCTGCGCCTTCGCAGCTGTAACGGGTCTGGCCGGACTTGAAGACCAGGCGGCCATCGACGCGGCCTTGGCCCGGCACGGCCGACCAGGAGAAATCATCGGCGCGGAACGTATTGGCCGAGGCGGGTCCGCCGGCGCCAGGCGGCGGAGGCGGCGGGGGACCCAGGGTGGGCGCGCAGGCGGCGACCAGCAGCAGGGCGGCGGAGGCGGAGATGACGCGGATGCATGACATGTTGGGTCACCTTATGCGTCCGATCATGCCCACGCCAAGAGGTTGGTTGAACGCGTTCGATTGAAGTGGGCGGCTCAGTCGTCGCCGCGGACCTTGCCACGCATGGATTTGACGCCGCCTCGACGCACCTTGGCCTCCACCCGTCGTTTTTTCGCGGCCAGGGTCGGCCGGGTCTTTTTCCGGGGTGGCGGCGGGGGCTGCGCGGCCTCGCGAATCAGCCCGAGCAGCCGTTCAAGCGCCTCGGCCCGGTTCCGTTCCTGAGTCCGGTGGGTCATGGCGACCAGCACCAGCACGCCGTCCTGAGTGATCTTGCGTCCGCCCAGCTTCATCAGCCGGATCGCCACGTCGTTGGGCAGGGACGGCGAGCGTCGGACGTCGAAGCGCAACTCCACGGCGGTGGAGACCTTGTTGACGTTCTGACCGCCCGGACCGGCCGAACGGATGAACCGCTCGGTCAGTTCGTCCTCGGAGAGGCTGATGGTGGGAGTGACTTCAATCACCGGCTTTTCCGATATCCTCGTTCCGGCTAGACTTCAGCCTATGCGCGCCGCCATCGCCCTTATGCACGTGACCATTCAAACCGCCCAGGCCGGGTTGGTGGGAGAGGTCGCGCGTTAGGAACGAAACAGCGCCCGCATTCGACACCAGCCCCGCCGGCGACGGACGGGGCTTTTTCTTTGGCTCCGTTCTCCGGCCCCACCGAGAGAAGACAATGAGCCAAGAAGAGATCCTGATCCGCGCCTCCGAACCCGAGGATGTGCCTGACCTGACCGAGGTGATGAACCAGCCGCGCGCCGTCTGGGGCACGATGCAGGTCCCATTCACCAGCGTGGCGACGCGGCGCGAGCGCTTCAAGGTCATGTCTGCGACGCAAACCCATCTTGTCGCCGTGATCGAGGGCAAGGTCATCGGCAGCCTGGGGATCAGCCGTTTCGAGGGGCGGCGAGGCCATGCCGGCGCCTTTGGCATGGCGGTTCACGACGCCTATGCCGGACGCGGCGCGGGCACGGCGCTGATGGCGGCGGCGGTGGAGCAGGCCGACCGCTGGCTGGCCCTGCGGCGGCTGGAGCTTACGGTGTGGAGCGACAACACCCGCGCCATCGCGCTCTACGAACGCTTCGGTTTCGAGCGCGAGGGGCTGATGCGCGGCTATGCCTGGCGGGATGGCGAGTATGTCGACGCCATTTCGATGGCGCGGTTGCGTCCGTAGTTGGTGTCGCCTCGCCACTCTCTTCAGATCGTCATCCTCGACCGGAGCGCAGCGGAGTGTCGGGGATCCATAAACGCCAGCCTTCGACGGGAAGCCTCGGACCTCGGCGTTTATGGATGGCCGGGACAAAGCCCGGCCATGACGAACTTGGATGGGTGGAAGCGTGGCCCCGGCGCGCGAGCCCGGGCGCCTTACCCGGCCGAGCAGGCCGCGCAACGGCCGCGGGCTTCCAGGGTGATGGTCGAGACCTGGTAGCCCGCCTTGGCGGCGGCGGAGAGCTGGGCTGTGAAGTCCGGCTCGAACTCCTCGGCCGCCCCGCAGCAGTCGCAGATCAGGAAGGCGGCGCGGTGGCTCTGGCCGTCGATGCGGCAAGGCACATAGGCGTTCAGGCTCTCGATCCGGTGCGCAAAACCCAGGCGTTCCAGGAATTCCAGCGCCCGATAGACGGTTGGGGGCTTGGCCGGTTCGCCGTGCGCGCCGAAGGCTGCGATCAGGTCGTAGGCCTTTTGAGGGGCGTTGGATTCAAGCAACAATTCCAGCACCCGGCGACGTGGCGCGGTCAGGCGCTCCTGCGTCGCGGCGCAACGGCTCTCGGCCGCGCTGAGCGCATGGCCTAGCGCCGAGCCCTTAAGGCCCGGATGCACGCCGTCTGGATGATGACACTCGGCTCCCATGTCCTCTGGCTACCCGCCTCTTGAGCTCTCGGCAAGCAACGGAGCTTGACGGCTAGTTATGTTATCTCATAACAGAAGGTGTTATTTCGTAACAGCGAGGGGTGATTTCAAGCCTCGCGCCTGCATTCTGTTCGAGGCGATCCTCCGATGAGCAAGCTCCACCTCCTCGCCGCCAGCGGTGTCGCGGCCCTGATCGCCAGCCCCGCCTGGGCCGATGCGGCGAAGGAAGTCTCCGAGGTGGTGGTCACCGCCGCGCCCTATGTCGTCTCGATGGACTCCTCGACCACCAGCGTCGAGGTGCTGCGACGCGACGACCTGGACACCGCGCCGGCCGCGGGGCTGGGCGACGTGCTGTCGGGCTTGCCGGGGGTGCGCTCGACCTTCTTTGGTCCTGGCGCCAGCCGGCCGGTGATCCGCGGCCTGGCCGGTCCTCGGGTGATGGTGCTGACCAACGGCGTCGGCATGATCGACGCCTCGGGGCTCTCGCCTGACCACCAGGTGGCGACCGACCCGCAGGAGGCCGAGCGCATCGAGGTGCTGCGCGGGCCTTCGGCTCTGGCCTATGGCGGCTCGGCCATCGGCGGGGTGGTCAACATCATCGACGACCGGATTTCGGACAAGGTGGTCCAGGGCTTCCACGGCCGCATGCTGGCCGCGACCTCCACCGTCGATGACGGCACGACCGCCTCGGCCGCCTTCAAGGTCGGGGCCGGCGCCTGGGTGTTCAGCCTGGACGGCCTGCGCCGCGAAAGCTCGAACTACGACATCCCGGTCCCGGCGGAATCGCGCCGCGCCATGGCGGCCGAGGGCGAGGCCTATCCCGGCCCGGTCGCCTCGACCGTGGAGAACACCGCGCTCGATCTCTACGCCTATGGCGGCGGCGTCTCCTATGTCGGCGAGAAGGGCTTCCTGGGCCTGGCGGTCAAGCGCACCGACAGCACCTACGGCGTGCCGGGGCACTCGCATGGCGGCCACGATGATCATGATCACGAGGAAGAAGAGGGCGGGGTGGTCATCGACCTCAAACAGACCCGCTACGACCTGCGCGGCGGCCTTGATCTGGACCTTGGTATTTTCAATCAGCTGAAGGTCTCGGCGGGCTACGCCGACTACGAGCATGCCGAGCTGGAAAACGGCGTGGTGGGCACCCAGTTTCTGTCAGATGGCTGGGAGGCCCGCGCCGAACTGGTCCAGGTTGAACGCAACGGCTGGCAGGGCGCGGTCGGCTTCCAGGCCCTGTCTCGCAACCTCGACGCGGTGGGCGACGAGGCCTACGTCCCGTCTACCGAAACCAAGGAATACGGCGTCTTCACCCTGCAGCGTTTCGACCGCGACACCTGGGGCGTAGAGGGCGGGCTGCGGGTCGATCATCGCGAACTGAAGACGCCCGATCTGACGCGCGATTTCACCAACGTCTCGGCCAGCATCGGCGCCTTCCTGCGTCCGGCCGAGGGTTGGTTCCTGGGGCTGAGCGGTTCGCGCACCAGCCGCGCGCCGACCGAGGCCGAGCTGTTCGCCGACGGCGCCCACGCCGCCACGCGCGGCTTCGAGGTCGGCGATCCGAACCTGGACTCCGAAGTCTCCTACTCGCTGGACGCCACCGTCCACTACGGGGCTGGCCCCTGGGAGGTCGATCTCCACGCCTTCGCCGTGAAGTACGACGGCTTCATCGACCTGCGCGCCACCGGCGCGGAGGACCCGAAGAGCGGGTTTGCGATCTTCGACTATTTGCAGACCGACGCGAAGTTCCACGGCGCGGAGGCCGAGGCCTCCTACCGCCTGTGGCGGGACGGCGAGCGCAGCTTTTCGCTGGAAGGCGCCGCCGACTATGTGCGCGGCGAGACCGACCTGGGCGTCCCGGCCCGCATTCCGCCGTGGTCGGTGACCGGGCGGGCGGTGTTCGAAGGCGGCTGGTGGACCGGCAAGCTGGAGCTGCGCCGCGTGGCCGAGCAGAACCGTGTCGCCGACTTCGAGCTGCCGACCGACAGCTACATGATGCTGAACGCCTCGCTGAGCGCCACGCCGTTCGACGACAAGAACCTGAAGCTGTTCGCCGAGGCCCGGAACATCAATGACGCCGAGGCGCGCGAGCACGTCTCGTTCCTTAAGGACCTAGCGCCCTTGCCGGGCCGCAACTTCCGGATCGGGGCGGGTTACAAGTTCTGAAGGCCCGTCGCCCCCACTCTTTTCCTCCCCCGTCCATAACCGCCGAGCATGACCGGAAAGGCTGGTGCGTATGGATCCCCGGCACGCATGCGCGACCGGGGATGACGATCCGAATGGGTGGGCGAGCCGGCCATCGCCATATGCGATACCCCCTGTATCAATAGGGGAGGCAAAGGCCGCTGTGCCAAACCGGTTGGACACGGGCACAAAAAATCCCTCCCAGCGGGGAGGGATTGAATGTCGTCCTGGAGCCGGTGGTCGGCCTTTGAACTGAAGCCTTAAGCTTCCTCGGTCTCGTTCGGCGGGCTGCCTTCGCCGCCCTCGAAGCTGCGCGGAGCGCGGCGACGACGAGCTTTGGGCTTTTCTTCACCCTCGACGGCGGGAGCGACCTCGGCCTTGGGGGCGCGGGGGGCACGCGGAGCCTTCAGGAAGGCCGGAGCATGGCTTTCGCCGCCATCTTCGTCGCGCAGAACCGGGGAGGCGTGCTCTTCGCTGGGCACCAGCGGCGAGGCCTTCGGTTCGACCACGGCCAGCGGGTCGCGCTCGGGGCGCTCCTCGCGGTCGCGGCGGCTTTCGTAGCGTTCGCCGCGCGGGCGATCCTCGCGTTCGGACCTCGGGCGCTCATCGCGCTGACGGTCGTCACGGGGCCGGTCATCGCGGGGGCGCTCGTCGCGCGGCCTGTCGTCGCGCTGGCGGTCGTCACGAGGTCTGTCGTCGCGAGGGCGGTCATCGCGGGCGTCGCGTTGCCCTTGGTTCTGCTGGCCGTCGCGCGGACGGTCATCACGGTAGCGGTCGCGGCCGCGGCCTTCGAAACGATCATTGCGATCGTTGCGGGGGCGGTCGTCGCGTTGGCCGCCGCCCTGACGGTCGTCGCGCTGGCGGTCGTCACGCGGGCGGTCGTCGCGGGGACGATCGTCGCGCCAACGCTCAGCGCGGGGCTGCTGCTGACCCTCGCCTTCATTGTTCTCGGAGTAGGGCTCGCCCGAAGCCTCGGCCTCAGCCACAGCGGCCGCCTGGGCGCCGCTTTCGTCCTCGAAATCGATCTCGAAGCCGCTGAGGTTCTCGCGGCCGATGATCTCGGCGGCGGGCTTGGTCGGCTGCATGGCGCGCACGACGCGGAAATAATGCTCGGCGTGCTGCAGGTAACCCTCGGCGAGCACCCGGTCGCCGGACGACGACGCGTCGCGGGCGAGTTGCTGGTACTTTTCGAAAACGTGCTGGGCGTTGCCGCGCACCTTAACGCCGTCGGGACCGTTCGAATCGAACGACCGGTTCGCGTTTTGCTGCTGCGGCTTGCCGCCACCGCCGCCGCCACGATTGCGGCCGCGCTGGCGCTTCATACCCTTGAAATCTCTCATTCTTTGTGTCCGCCGCCGCTTCGGTCTCGCCGATAAGCGCGCGGTCTATCCTCTCGCCTTGGTCGGGCAAAACGCCCGTAAGTCCATGTTGAAGACGTAAGTGTTCCCCGTCGTCCGCCCGGACCTTGAGGCGCGAGCCACACTTGGCCTGCGCGCCTGCCGGGCCGGCTGTCCGCCCTGGTTTACAGGTCGGCCTAAACCTCTAGCACCGGCGAATTGGGTGGAGACAGGATGAAGACTTAGCGATTCAGGAGCCGGTTTCCAAGGGGTTTTTCACGCCGACCACAACGCGGTCGTGGGTCGACAAGTCCTTGATGGTCCAGACGTCGTCGGCGCCGGCGTCATTGAACAGCGCCTCGACCGCGTCCTTCTGGTCGTAGCCGATCTCCACGGCGAAGCGGCCGCCCGGCTTCAGGACGCGCAGGATCTCCGGAGCCAGGTGGCGATAGGCGTCCAGGCCGTCCGGCCCGCCGTCAAGCGCGACCCGCGGCTCGTGATCCTTCACCTCAGGCTCCAGGGTCGAGATGACTTCGCTGGCGATATAGGGGGGGTTGGAGACGACGACGTCGAAGCTGGCGTCGGCCAGGCCCTCGGTCCAATTGCCGCGCATGAAGGCGATCTGCGGGGCCAGGCCCAGATTGGCGGCGTTCTCGCGGGCCACAGCCAGGGCCTCGTCGGAGATATCGGTCGCCAGCCCCTTGGCGTTGGGGCGCTCGGCCAGGATCGACAGGACGATGGCGCCGGAGCCCACGCCCAGGTCCAGCATCTGGAAGGCCGTCGTTTCGCCGGGGAACTTTTTCAGGATGTAGTCGACGATCACCTCGGTGTCGGGGCGCGGCGTCAGCACGTCGGGGGTCACCGACAGCATGATCTTCCAGAAGCCCTTGCGGCCAAGGATATGACTGACCGGCTCGCGGCCTTCGCGGCGGCCAAGATACTGGGCCAGGCGGTCTTCCTGTTCGGGCGTCAGCGCGCGGTAGGGATCGGTGACGATGTCGGCGCGGGTCGCCTCGGCGGCGGCCTCCACCAGCAGGCGCGCGTCGATCACCGGGCCATCCAGGCCGGCCGCCTCCAGCCGCGCCTTGGCCGATTGCCAGGCTTGCAACAGAGTCAGGCTCATTACGCGGGCTCCATGGTCGGCTCGGTGCAGGCGTCGCCCACCGCGATCGGTCCCGAATCGGTGACCTGGACATAGATGCCCAGGTTCATGTGGCCATAGTTGTCGAACATCGCCTTGACGACATCCATGTCGCGCTCGGCGGTGGCCGGATCGACGTGGGTGGCCGCGCAGCGGACGATGGGCTTGTACACCTTGGCGCGGGCGAAGCCGATCATCAGCTCACGTCCCGCCCACTCGTTCTCGACCCAGGCGGGCCAGCCCTCGACCAGGACGTTGCCGCGGAAACGCAGGGGGTCGACCGGTCGGCCGATCTTGGCCTCCAGATCGCGAACGCTGGCCAGGTTGATGATCGAGACGTGGCCCAGAGGATGGTCCATGAACCGGTGGCCCTCGGCCGAGATCACTTGCAGCGGGCCGCTCGCCTCTTGGCCGAGCAGGGTGGCGAGCCAGCCGGCGAAGGCCGCGCGGTCGGTCTCCTGCGAAAGCACGCCGGAGAAGTCGGGCATATCCGGCGCGGTGGCGCTGAGCGTCGCGCTCGCCTCGTCATAGGCCGTGCGGGCCTTGGCCACCTCGGCGATGGACGCCAGGACCGTGAATTTCTGCTTGGGGATGAAACCGGGCACGGCCGGATCGAAGCCGGAGGGGCCGTTCTCCACGGCGTACATCCGGTCGCAGGGGAACGGGCCGCCGGCGGTCAGGTCGGCGTGGCTGAGTCGTTCAGGGGTGAAGCCCTTTACAGGATGACGATAGAGCGCTGCGATATGACCGGTCATAGGCCCTGGTACCTGCAAGTCTGGCGGGGGGACAAGCAGCATATGGTTTGGCCGCTTGCGCGGCGAGCCCTTGCATCTTGGTGGTCGTCGCGATTGGATCGCGGCCGGAACGCACGCCTGTCTTGAGTGTTCTTGCAGCTCTGGCGTGGGGTCCGAAGCGTGAAGCGGCCATCAGTTTCAGTACGGTCGGTCGGTTCGGTCCTGGGTCGCGCAGCGCCTTGGGTCGGGTTGGCCGTGGTCACGGCTCTATGGCGCCGCAGCCTTCGTCAGCCGCCGCGATCCGATCTCGATCTTGAGCTGCAAACCTCGCCTGAGGTGTTTGACGCCGCTGAGCCAGGCCGTGGCCGGCTGGCCGGATCGCCGCACCGCATTCCGCCGCGCGGTTGGAAGGACATCCTGTGGCGCACCTACCGGGAGATCGCGCGCGATCGGCTGCCGGCCGTGGCGGGCGGGGTCACCTTCTACAGCCTGCTCGCCTTGTTCCCGGCGATCGGGGTGTTCGTCTCGCTCTATGGGATCTTCGCCGACTTCGACGCCATGCACGCGCAGATGTACGAGTTGTCGAAGGTCTTCCCCAGCGAGGTCGTGAACATCGTCGGCGACCAGATGCTGCTGCTGGCCAGTCGCCCGCAAGCTACGCTGTCGCTGGCCTTCCTGATCAGCCTGCTGCTGTCGGTATGGTCGGCCAACGCCGGTATGAAGGCGCTCTTCGACGGGCTGAACATCGCCTATGGCGAGCAGGAGAAGCGCAATTTCGTGATGCACACCGCGCTCACCTACGGCTTCACCTTCGCAGCCCTGGTGTTCCTGGTGGTGATGACGGCGATCATGGTGGCCGCGCCGGTGGTTCTGGCGCGGCTCGGCCTCTACGAGGTGGCTGGCCTGTGGGTGCCGATGCGTTGGCTCGCCCTGCTGGCGATGGCGGCTGGCGCCTTCTCCGTCATCTTTCGCTTTGCGCCCTGCAGAGCGCCGCCGCGCTGGCGCTGGGTCATGATCGGCGGGGTGTTCTCGGCCTGCCTGTGGCTAGGCGGGTCGCTGGTGTTTTCCTGGTTCGTCAACAATGTGGCCCACTTCGATGTCACCTATGGCGCGCTGGGGACGGTGATCGGTTTTATGATGTGGATCTGGTTCTCGGTGATGGTCGTGCTGATCGGCGCGGAGCTGAACGCCGAGATCGAGCATCAGACCGCGCGCGATTCCACTACCGGCCCCGAGCTGCCGCTGGGCGAGCGCGGCGCGGTGGTGGCCGACAATGTCGGCCACGCCTTCCATGTCGATGTCGGCAAGATCCGGGACCAGGCGATGGACGACGGCCGCCGCCAGGTCGAGCGCGTGCGCGGGATCCTGAAGCGTTAGCCACTCCTTATGCTCGTCATGGCCGAGGATCGCCGGGGCAAGGGCCCGGCGATGACGATGGCGGCTAGTTGAACTCGTCTTCCAGCGCCGCGAGGCGGGCGGCCTGATCCTCGGCGATCAGCGGATTGATCACGTCGTCCAGGGCCTCGCCCTCGATCACCTTGGCCAGGTTGTAGAGGGTCAGGTTGATGCGGTGGTCGGTGACCCGGCCTTGCGGGAAGTTGTAGGTGCGGATGCGCTCGGAGCGGTCGCCGGAGCCGACTTGGCTCTTGCGGGCGTCGGCGCGGGCGGTGTCGAGCGCCTCGCGCTGTTGGTCATAGAGCCTGGCCTGGAGGACCTTCATGGCGCGGGCGCGGTTCTGGTGCTGCGACTTTTCCGACGAGGTCACCACGATCCCGGTGGGAAGGTGGGTGATGCGGACGGCGGAGTCGGTCTTGTTGACGTGCTGGCCGCCAGCGCCGGACGAGCGATAGGTGTCGATCCGCAGATCGGCGTCGCGAATGTCGATCTCGACGTTCTCGACTTCGGGCAGGACCGCGACGGTGGCGGCCGAGGTGTGGATGCGGCCGCCGGCCTCGGTGTCGGGCACACGCTGCACCCGGTGTACGCCGCTCTCGAACTTCAGCCGGCCGAACACGCCGTCGCCGGTGATCGAGGCGATGATTTCCTTGTAGCCGCCGACCTCGCCCTCGGAGATCGAGTCGATCTCGACGCGCCAGCCATGGTTCTGGGCGTAGCGCTGGTACATACGGAACAGGTCGCCGGCGAACAGCGCCGCCTCGTCGCCGCCGGTGCCGGCGCGGACTTCCAGGATCGCCGAGGCGTTCTCGTCGCGGTCCTTGGGCGCGAGCAGCAGGGCGACCTCGTGCTCCAGCCCTGGCAGCCGGTCGTTGAGGGCCTGGAGTTCGTCCTGGGCCAGCGACGCCATCTCCAGGTCGCCGGCCTTGGCCATCTCCTCGAGTTCAGGCAGTTCCTCGCGCGCGCGCGCGACGGCCATGACCGCGTCGGCCACCGGCTTCAACTCGGCGTGCTCTTTCGACAGGCGCACGATCTCGGCGCCCTCGGTGGCCGCGCTCATGCGCGCCTCGATCTCGCGGAAGCGGTCGAGGACCTGATCCAATCTGGCCTGGGGGAGACGCAAGCGGGTATCCAGTCACGGGAGAATGTGGGGACGCTTCTCTAGCGTTCCGGAACGCCATTGCCAAACGCCCAGCGAAAAGGGCCCCCTCCACGTGGGAGGGGGCCCTTCAGGCGCCGCTTGCGCGGAACGCTCCTAGGCGCGCACGCCCGAGAGCGGGGCGTTGCCGAAGGCGCCCAACTTCACGTTGCCGGTCATGGCGTCGCCGGCCACGGTGGCGGTGAATTCGAGCGTCATCGGCATCGGCTGGCTGATCGAGCTCGACCAGGTCAGGGTGTCGCCGGCGACCTTGCCCTCGATGGTCTGATCGCCCATCCGGCCGGTGGTCTTGCCGGTGAAGGTGTCGCCGCTCGTGGTGATCGAGGCTTCGACCTCTTGAGCGCCCATCGGCGATTGAATCGTGATCTTCCAGTTGCCGTCTGCGGACATGGTGTCTCTCCCTGGTTTTGGATCAGCACCTAACCAAGGCTGCGAACGCGACGCAAGAGGTGACGGGGGAGTCATCTTTGACAAAGTGCGAATTTGAAATCGCGCCCTGCCGCGGCCTAAACCTGCGGAGCTTCCTCGCCCAGGGCGAAGCCCACGTTCCGCAGGGCGCTGATCAGGCCGACGATGCGCTCATAGGCCTCGTTGGCGCCGTGCATCATCTCATCTGAGGTAAAGACCGCGCCCGGTGCGATCAGTCCGTAGGGTCCGCGCTCGACCAGGCCGATCTCGATGAACATCTCAAGATAGCGATCGAGGATGTCGCGCGGCAGGCCCAGCGAGCGCTGCAGTTGCTCGTCGGTGACCGGCTTGCTGGTGCTGTCGGGCCCGATGTTCTGCAGGCCTGTATAGCGCTCGTCGCCGACCAGATGCTCGCCGTTCGCACTCCAGATGCTGGTGAAGATCAGCAGGGCCAACATGTCCCCGTCGTGCATCCGGGCCAGGGAGCGTAGCGCCTTCAGGATTTCCAGCGTGGTGACACGCACCACGGCGCGACGATTGTCGGCGGCTTGGCCGGATGGAAGGCTCACGAGTGCTCCTGGAGACGTCGGTTGGTTCAGGCGTCGCCGAAGCTGAAGCCGGTGTTCCGCATCGCGGTCACCATGTTCACCATGCGGCTATAAAGGTCGTTCGTACCGTTCAGCATCCCCGGCTGGGTGAAGACCGCGGTCGGTACGACCAGGCCGCCCGACTTGCGCTCGACAATGCCCTTGGAAATCATCTGCTCGACGTAGGTCGTCATGATCTGGTCGGGCATCGGCATGGCTCGGCGCAGTTCCTCTATGGAGACGGGACGTCGCTGGGCGTCGGGCGGAATGCTCTTCAACGGGGCATAGCGCTCGTCGCCGATCAGGTGCTGGCTGTTCAACACCCAGATGGCCGTGAAGATGAAATACTCGATGACGTCGTTGTCATGCGCCGGCGCCATGGCGGTGGCGGCGCGCATCATTTCATGGGCGACAATGCGAACAATGGCCCGGCGATTGTCCGCCGAAACTGGGGCTATGGTGGTCACGACAAGCACCTCGGAAATACTACCGAGGCCTAGATTAATTCGCGTAAGGGTAACAGTCGGTGAAGCGTGAATTCGTGCGACGCGGGAATTATTCCGCGGCCTGAAGCGCCTCGTCCTGAGCCTTGGCGAGTTCGGCGGCCTTAGCCTCCACCAGTTCGACGATGTGGTCGACCATCTGGCCGTTGTCCATCTTGTGGTCGGGCTTGCCGGCCAGATAGATCATGCCCGCGCCCTTGCCGCCGCCGGTGAAGCCGACGTCGGTCATCAGCGCCTCGCCGGGGCCGTTCACCACGCAACCGATGATCGACAGGCTCATCGGCTGAGAGATGTGCGCCAGCCGCTGCTCCAGGATCTCCACCGTCTGGATGACGTTGAAGCCTTGCCGCGCGCAGGACGGGCAGGCGATGATGTTCACGCCGCGGTGGCGCAGGCCCAGGGACTTCAGGATGTCGAAGCCGACCTTGATCTCCTCGACCGGGTCGGCCGCCAGGCTGACGCGGATGGTGTCGCCAATGCCAGCCCACAGCAACGAACCCATGCCGATCGCCGACTTCACGGTGCCGTTACGCAGGGCGCCGGCCTCGGTGACGCCGACGTGCAGCGGGCAGTCGATGGCTTCGGCCAATTGTTGATAGGCCGCGACGGTCATGAAGGCGTCGGAGGCTTTCACGCTGATCTTGAATTCGTGGAAGTCGTTGTCCTGCAGGATGCGGGCGTGATCGAGCGCGCTCTCGACCATGGCGGCCGGGCAGGGCTCGCCGTACTTCTCCAGCAGGTGAGGCTCGAGGCTGCCGGCGTTGACGCCGATCCGCATCGAGCAGCCGTAGTCGCGGGCCGCCTGGATCACTTCGCGCACCCGGTCGGGCCGGCCGATATTGCCCGGATTGATCCGCAGGCAGGCCGCGCCGGCCTTGGCCGCCTCGATGCCGCGCTTGTAGTGGAAGTGGATGTCCGCCACGAGCGGGACCTTGGACTCCCGGGCGATGGTCTTGAACGCCGCCGTCGAGTCCTCGTCCGGGCACGACACCCGCACGATGTCGGCTCCGGCCTCTTCGAGTTGACGGATCTGGTCGATGGTCGCCGCGGCGTCGGCCGTCAGCGTGTTGGTCATCGACTGCACGGTGATCGGGGCGTCGCCGCCGACCTCCACCTTGCCGACGCGGATCTTACGCGAGACGCGCCGATCGATGGCGCGCCAGGGACGGAGGTGGGTGTGGTCTTGCACGGTCATGGCCTGGGAAAATAGGGCCTCGCGCGGCAAAATGCGAGGCCGCCGTGCAGATCAGCTGATGTCCTTGCCTGGCTCGAGGCCGCCGTCCAGCAGGCACTGCCAGACGCTCTCGGCGTTCTCGGCGAATTTGAACAGATTCAGATCCTCGGCGGCGATCATTCCCTCGGCGACCATGGCGTCGAAATTGATCACCGAGCGCCAATAGGCCTCGTTGAACAATACGACCGGGATCGCCGGCGATTTGCCCGTCTGGCGCAGGGTGAGGATCTCGAACAACTCGTCCAGGGTGCCGAACCCGCCGGGGAACACCACCAGGGCGTTGGCGCGCATCGCCAGGTGCATCTTGCGCATGCCGAAATAGTGGAAGCGGAAGGTCAGCTCGGGCGTCGAATAGGGGTTGGGGAACTGCTCGTGCGGCAGGGTGATGTTAAAGCCGATGGAGGGGGCGCCGGCGTCGGAAGCTCCCCGATTGGCGGCCTCCATGATGCCCGGGCCGCCGCCGGTGGCGATGACGTTGTCGCGTGGCTTGCCGTTGGACAGGATGGCGCCGCCCCGTTCGGAGGCGATGCGGCCAAATTCCCGTGCCGCAGCGTACCAGCCCGCATGATTGCCGCCGCCTTCTTCGCCGATCCGCGCGCTGCCAAACACCACGATGGTCGAGCGCACGCCCCAGGTTCGCAGCGCCTCGTCGGCCTTGGCGAACTCCAGCAGGAAGCGCACGCCGCGCATCGAGTCGCCGAGCAGGAAGTCCTCGTCCAGCGAGGCCAGGCGGTAGGAGGGGGAGGCCACCTGCGCGGTGTTGGCCAGCTCCCGATCGATCCCGTCGCCTGCACTCATGACTCTACTCTCTCAAAATACGCTGGGTCCCCAGCCTCGTTGCTGGCGCCTGGCAATACAATCGACAGATTCTCCCGGCCGGGGAGCATCTGCGCTAACGCACGTTGCGACTAACCGCCGATCAGTTTCGACGGCGAGACGGTGGGGGAGGGCAGCAGGCCCTTGGACTGGCCGTCCACGAACACCTGGAAGGCGTGCGCGTCGGTGGTGTCGATGGTCAGGCCGGCCAGGTTCGGGACCCGGTAAGCTTCGCCGGCCGCCAGTTGCCGGGCGAAATAGACCACGCCGCCGGCGCCGCGCACGATCAGGGAGGCGCCTTTCAGCGCCTGGACCGTCACCACTGAGGCCGCGGGCGGCTGGGCGCCGTAGACCGTGCCCTTGGGAATGAAGGTCGGCGGCAGGGGGCGGGCCGGCAGGGCGGGCTCTGCGACGATGGGTTTGGCGGCGGCGGCCTTGCGGGCGGCGATCACCGAGTCGGACGAGCCGTCGGCGGCGGTCGCCGCGGCCAGGCCGGGCGTTTCATAGGGGGCGGGCGTTGTCGATTCGACCGGCGCGGGCAGCGGCGCGCCAAGCGACACCGGACCGGCGGCGGCGCCCAGCTTGGCGCCCGCCATGGCCGCTTCCGGCGCCCTGTGCGGCGGCGGGGCGTCTTCACTCATCGCTCGCTGGGCCACGTTCCACAGGATGATGGCGACCATCACCAGCAGGCCGGCCCCGACGATCAGCGTCAGGCGCGGGTCCTTGGTCTCGCTCACGCCGATCGGCGCGCGCAGGGCGTTGTCGGTAAGGGGTTCCTCGCGGCGGAAACGGTCGACCGCGGCTTCTCCGTCGAGGCCCAGCGCATTGGCGTAGGCGCGCACATAGCCGACGGTGAACGGGCGCGACGGCAACTCGTCCAACCGCATGTCTTCGATGGCCACCAGGTAGCTGCGACGGATTCGCGTGGAGTCCGCGAGATCTTGCAGGTTCAGGCCGTGAAATTCGCGGACCGCTCTTAGAGCCGCGCCAACATCGGGGCCGGCGTCCAGGGTAGGCGTCAAGGAGTCGTGACGGTTCGCTTCGCGATCACCGTCCATCTGTAAATGCAGACTTGTAACCCCGCCAGTATCGAGCGGCATGGCTACCTAGCGCCCCTTGCTAGAGTTGCGATTTTAAGGCGAAATGACGCGCCGACGACGTTACTGTCTAAATCCTAATATTACGTTGTGGGTATCACTCTAGGCGTCGGAATTCAATGCGCTATTCAGACGCGGAGCATTGTTTGCCGGTTTTCGCACCGCGAATTCTAGATGGCCAAATACAATTTCCGCGCGAGCGTCTCGATCTCGTTGCGAATAGTTCCGGCCGAACCGCGGATCAGGGTTTGAACCCCCCTGCGGGCGGCTTCGCGGTCGCAAGACAGCACCATCTGCTTGACCGGGCCGATGCCGGCGGGCGGCATCGACAGGCGGTCGAAGCCGAGCGCCACCAGCACGAAGGCTTCCAGCGGCCGGCCGGCCATCTCGCCGCATACCGACACCGGGGTGCCGGTTTCCTCGCAGGCCTTCTGGATCGTCTCCAGCGCCCGCAGCGCCGGGGGCGAGAGGAAGTCGTAGCGGTCGGCCACGCGCGGGTTTCCCCGGTCGGCGGCGAACAGATACTGCATCAGGTCGTTGGTGCCGACGCTGACGAAATCGGTCATCGGCAGCAGGGCGTCCAGGTGCCAGATCAGGGACGGCGCTTCGATCATCGCGCCGACGTCCAGCCGCGAAGGGGCGGGGCGGCCACGACGCTGGGCCCAGGCGACCTCGTGGTCGACCAGGGCGCGGGCGGCGCGGAACTCGTCCACGCTGGCCACCAGCGGGAACATGATCCGCAAGGCGCGTCCCCGCGCCGCGGCGATCAGGGCGCGCAGTTGCAGGCGCAGCAGGGCCGGGCGGTCCAGGCCCATGCGGATGGCGCGCCAGCCGAGGGCGGGGTTCTCTTCGCGCTCGGCCTCCATGTAGGGCAGCACCTTGTCGCCGCCGAGATCCAGCGTGCGGAAGGTGACGGGGCGATCGCCGGCGGCGTCCATCACCCGGCCGTAGAGCGCGGCCTGGGCGTTGAAGCGCGGCATCTCTTCGGCGACCATGAACTGGAACTCGGTGCGGAACAGGCCGATGCCCTCCGCCCCGGTCTCGCCCAGGATGTCGAGATCGACGTCGAGGCCGGCGTTCATCAGCAGGGTGATCTTGGCCCCGTCCCGCGTGAAGGCCGGCGTGTCGCGCAGCTTGGCGAATTCGGCGCGGCGCTGGAGGCGGACTTCCAGCCGGGCTCGCAGCGCCTTCACCACGTCGGGGCGCGGGCGCAGATAGGCTTCGCCGGTCTCGGCGTCGACGATCACCGGGTCGCCTTCCGACACCCGGTCGCGCAGGCCAGGCAGGCGGCCGACGCAGGGGATGTCGAGGGCGCGGGCGACGATGGCCGCGTGGCTGGCCGAGGAGCCTTCTTCCAGCAGCAGGCCGCGCAGCTTGGTGCGGTCGTATTCCAGCAGGTCGGCGGGGCCGAGGTTGCGGGCGATCAGGATGGCGTCCTGCGGCAGTTCGCGCGGCGCATGGCCGTCGCCCGCCAGGTGACGCAGCAGCCGGTCGGCCAGGTCCTCGAAGTCGTGCAGCCGCTCGCGCAGATAGGGGTCGCGCGCCTGGCCCAGCCGGGCGCGGTGTTCGGAGCGGACGCGCTCGACCGCCGCCTCGGCGGTCAGGCCGTTGCGCACGGCGTCTTCCAACGAACGGTTCCAGCCGCGGTCGTGGGCGAACATGCGGTAGGTCTCGAGCACCTCGTAGGAGGCCTCGACCAGGCCGTGCTGGCCCTCCAGCATGGTGTCGATCTGGGCCTGCAGTCCGGCGATGGCGGTCTTCAGCTTGGCTTCTTCGGCGGCGACGTCCTCGGCCAGCAGTTGCGAGGGGGCGACCGGCCGCTCATGCAGGACCGCGACGCCCAGGGCCAGGCCGTCGGCGAACTTCGAACCGATCAGCCGTTCGGGGCGGTGGGGCGCGATCTCGACGCCCTTGAATTCGCCTTCCAATTCGCTGCCGGCGACCATCTCGGCCAGCACCATGGCGACGATCTGCAGGTCCTCGACCTCGTCGTCGGTATAGCCGCGCTCGGTGCGGTTCTGGACGACCAGCACGCCGATGGCCCGGCCGCCGCGCAGCAGCGGCACGCCCATGAAGGCGTGGAACGGGTCTTCGCCGGTTTCCGGGCGGTAGGAGAAAGCCGGGTGGTTGGGGGCGTCCGACAGGTTCAGCGGCCGGCCCAGGCGCATGATCTCGCCGACCAGGCCCTCGCCCGGCTTCATGCGGGTGACGTGGACGGCGCCGGGATCCAGGCCCTCGGTGGCGAACAACTCCATGTCGCCGCGTTCGCGTCGCATATAGAGCGAGCAGACCTCGGCCACCATCGAGCGGGCGATGATCCGCACCACGGTGTCCAGGCGTGTCTGCGCGGGCCCGCCCGACGCAAGCGCCTCGCGAATCTGCCGAAGCAGGCTGCGTTGTCCCCGAATCGCGACGCTGGGCATGGCCATCAGTTGGCTGTTCTCCCTGTCCTTTTTCGCCTCCTACCAGCTTTGAGCGTCGGAACGGAGACGAAAAGCCCAGCCCTCGACTTTGTGAGCGTCGCCGTGCGACGTCCGCCTGGATAGGAGTGATCGCGCTCTCAAGTCTGCCCGTTTTATAGGCATCGCCCTTGGCGCAGCTAGCGTCACCAGATAGGGGCGGCGCCGGCGTCGGGGGGGCCAGCCTCTTCATGAGCAGGAGAATCTGATCTGACGGGCTGCGCATTTGACAACTAGAAGATTGCACGATCGCCGGGCGTGACCTGGCTCGAAATATGTAAAGCGGGAACTTGTCAAATGGCGGCGACAACCAAGGCGGACGGGAGTTGGGCCGACGTCATGGCCGATGGCCGGCTGCCGCGCTTCATCCTGATCTGCCTGGGTGTCTGGATCAGCGCCGCCGACTCCCTGGTCACGGCGACCATCATGCCGAGCGTCGGCGCGGACCTTGGCGGTTACGCCTATTTCGGCTGGGCGACGGCGGGTTTTTTGCTGGGATCGGTGCTGGCCGGCGCCAGTTCGGGCTTGCTGGCCCTGCGCTTTGGCCTGCGCCGCGCGACGGCCGCCGCCGCCCTGCTCTATGCCTTAGGTTGCGCGCTAAGCGCCGCCGGCCCTGACATCTGGAGCTTCCTGATCGGCCGACTGCTGCAGGGCATGGGCGGGGGCTGGGTGGTGGGCTTCTGCTCCGTCGCCATCGGCCTGTTGTTCCCCGACCGCCTGCTGCCCCGGGTCTATGCCGCCATCACCGCCGTCTGGGGCGTGGCCAGCCTGCTCGGCCCGATGATCGGCGGGATCTTCGCCGACCTGGGCGCCTGGCGCTGGGTGTTCTGGCTGTTTGCGATCCAGGCCCTGGGCGTGGCCTGGGCGGCTTTCGCCATGCTGCCGCGCGGCGACCAGAACGAGGCCGACAGCCGCGTGGCCTGGGCGCAACTGGCCCTGATCGCCGCCGGGGTCTCGGCCATCGGCCTGGCCGACATGGCCCACGACTTCGCCCGTTCAGCGGCGCTGATCGCGCTCGGGATCGCCTTGCTGGCCGCCATGGTGTGGGTCGACGGCCGCTCGGACGTGCGGCTGTTGCCGAAGGGCGCGGGAAGCTTGAAGTCGATTGCCGGCGCCGGCTTGGCGACGATGTTCCTGCTGACCGCCGCCTCGATGGGCTTTTCCATCTACGGCCCGGCGATTCTGCAGACCCTGGCCGGGTTCTCGGCCCTGGCGGCCGGCTATGTGATCGCCGGCGAGGCGGCGGCCTGGACGGTGCTGGGCCTGATCGTGGCTCATCTGACCGGCGCCTGGCCGGTGCGGATGATCCGGCTGGGCGCGGTGGTGGCGACCCTGGGCGTTCTGCTCAGCGCCCTGGTCTTTCCGTCGGGCTCGGTGCTGGGCGTGATCGTGGCGGGTCTGTTCCTGGGCGGCGGCTTTGGCCTCGCCTGGGCGTTCATGAGCCAGCGCATCCTGGCGGCCCTGCCGCTGGAGGAGCGCGCCATTGGGGCCGCGGCCATGACCACCGTCAGGCTGACCGGAGCGGCGGTCGGCGCCGCGGCGGCCGGGGCGGTGGCGAACCTTGTGGGCTTTTCCGAAGGCTTGTCTGAGGCCACCGCCAAGTCGGCCGGGCTCTGGGTGTTCGTTTCGATCCTGCCGGTTGCGATGCTCGGCGTCTGGACCGCTTGGCGGCTCACGGCCCAGCGGGTCTAGGCCTTGGGAGCCCCGCCGCCCAGGTGCTCACCGGGGCGGCGGATCAATTCCTAGAGTTGGTCGAGGCCAAAGCCGGCGTGCAGGGCGCGCACGGCCAGTTCGGTGTAGGCCGCGTCGATCAGCACGCTGATCTTGATCTCGCTGGTCGAGATGACCTGAATGTTCACGCCCTTCTCGGCGAGGGACTGGAACATGGTTTTGGCCACGCCGGTATGGCTGCGCATGCCGACGCCGATGACCGAGACCTTGGCGACCTCTTCGTTCACCTGGACGTCTTCGAAGCCGATCTTCTGCTGGTTGGCGCGGACGATCTCCACCGCGCGGGCCGCGTCGCGCTTGCCGACGGTGAATTCCATATTGGCCGTGGCCGCCGTGCGCGCGTGGCTCTGGACGATCATGTCCACGTTCACATTGGCGTCGGCCAGGGCGCTGAAGAGCTCCGACGACACGCCGGGATTATCCGGCAGGCCGAAAAGGCTGATCTTCGCTTCGTCGCGGCTGTAGGCGACGCCGCTAACGATCCGCTTTTCCATGATCTCTTCCTCGTCGCACACGATGGTGCCTTGGCCGGGCGCTTCGCCGGGCTCGACAAAACTGGACAACACCCGCAGCGGAACGTTCTGGGCCATGGCCAGTTCGACCGAGCGGGTCTGAAGAACCTTGGCGCCCAGGGACGCCATCTCAAGCATCTCCTCATAGGAGATCTTGTTGAGCTTACGGGCCTTGCTCTCGATACGCGGGTCGGTGGTGTAGACCCCGTCCACGTCGGTATAGATGTCGCAACGGACAGCCTTGACCGCCGCGGCGACGGCCACCGCGCTGGTGTCGGAGCCGCCGCGGCCGAGCGTGGCGATGCGGCCGTCGCGGGTCACGCCCTGGAAGCCCGCGATCACGGCGACTTCGCCGGCATCCAACGCGGCCGAGAGCTTCTCGGGCGGCACGTCGTCGATACGGGCGCGGCCATGGGCGTCGTCGGCGATGATCGGAATCTGCCAACCCAGCCACGATTTGGCGGGCAGGCCCATATTGCGCAGGGTCATGGCCAGCAGGCCGGCCGTCACCTGTTCACCGGAGGCGACGACGGCGTCGTATTCATCGTCGGACGGCGCGACACCTGGGGCGGCTGGGCCAGCCCCGTCGGTCCAGGCGACCAGTTCATTGGTCTTGCCGGCCATGGCCGAAACCACCACGCACACCTGGTGTCCGGCCGCGACTTCGGCGGCCACGAGCCGGCCAACGCGCCGGATACGCTCTAGGTCGGCCACCGAAGTGCCGCCGAATTTCATCACTAGCCGAGACAGCGCAAGAGCTCCGCTTGAGAGGGAAGGCTGCGCCTCATAGCGGCGGGAACGACAAGGGGCAATGTCTGCCTTTCAGCGGCGTAACAACACCGGCGTCGGGCAAGATGGCGCCCGTGGCGATGCGGCGCGTCGCATAGGGGCTGGCGCTATTTCGTCAGCGGGAGGAAAAGGGGGCCATGTCCGCCGCCGCATCCTCCATCGACCCGGAAGAGGTCGAACGTTTTTCTCGCATCGCCGCCGAATGGTGGGACCCGAAGGGCAAATTCGCCCCGTTGCACAAGTTCAATCCGACTCGCCTGGCCTTCATTCGTGAGCAGGCGCAGGTGCGGTTCGGCCGTGACGCCAAGGCGCTGCGCCCGTTCGAAGGGCTGAGGTTGCTGGATATCGGCTGTGGGGGCGGTCTGCTCTGCGAGCCCATGACGCGGCTGGGCTTCCAGGTGACCGGCGTCGACGCCTCGGAGCGCAATATCGGCACGGCCGGCGCGCACGCGGCCGAGCAGGGGCTCTCCATCGACTACCGCGCCTCGACGGCGGAAGACCTCCTGGCCGCCGGCGAGCAGCCGTTCGACGTGATCCTCAACATGGAGGTGATCGAGCACGTCGCCGATCCGGGCGAGTATCTGCGGAGCTGCGCGCGGCTGATGGCGCCGGGCGGCTTGATGATCGTCGCGACATTGAACCGCACCCTGAAGGCCTTCGCCCTGGCCAAGGTCGGCGCGGAATACGTGCTGCGCTGGGTGCCGGCGGGGACTCACGACTGGACCAAGTTCTTGAAACCCGAGGAGCTTCGAAGCTTCCTCGCCTCCGAACCGGTCGCCATGCAGGGCCCGTTCGGCGTCGCCTATGACCCGCTGTCGCGTCGATGGTCGAGGTCGCCGGACTGCGACATCAACTACATGATGACGGTCACCCGCGACGCGGCGTAAAGAGGCGGTCTACGAGGTGGTAACCATGCCTTCGATACGCGTGCTGGGTCACGCTTTTCGTGCCTGGCGTCGCAATAAGCGATGGGCCAAGCATGAGCCTGAGACCCCCTATCTCGCCGACCTGCTGTCCGGTTCGCCGATCTGCCTGCACGTGGGCGCCAGCGATGGACGGCACGCCTATGTCGTCACCCAGGTCGCGCCGCGGGCGCAGATTCACGCCTTCGAACCCTCGGCCTTCACCTTCGAGGTGCTTAAGGTCTGCCTTGCCTGGCACGGCATCGCCGGCCAGGTGAAACCCATTCACGCCGCGGTTTCCGATCAGACGGGGGAACTGCTGCTGGTGACGCCGAAGAAGACCTCGGGTCGCATGGGCCGGGCCTTCGCCTATGTCGCCGCCGAGGCCCCGACCGGCCAGGTCAGGCCCGATGTGGAAGATACCGGCGTTGAAATCCAGCCGACCCCGGTGGTCACTCTGGACGGATATTGCGAGAGCGCGGGCCTGAAGCGGGTCGACTTCATCCGCATGGATATCGAGGGCGGCGAGCAGAAGGCCCTGAAAGGCGCCGAGCGTCTGATCGACCGCGACTGGCCTCATGTGCAGATCGAAATCCACCCGGTCATGCTGGAGAGCCGCTTTGGCGGCACGGCCGAGGACGTGCTCGATTTCTTCCTGTCGCGCGGCTACCGGATGTTCGCGCTGAACGCTGATCGCCTCGAAGAGCGCTCGACCATCGACAACGACCTGCCCTGGAAAGACTACTTCTTCGTTCATCCCAGCCGCGCGCCGGAGCTTCCGGACGGGGTCTTCAAGGCCCGGATGGCGGCCTAGCCACGGTCGGCTCTGGCGCCCGCGCAGGGCGCGTCCTACCCTCATCTGAACAACGATAAGGGAGGAGCCCGCGATGCTGGCCCTGATGATGGACCGGGCGCTGAACCTGCCCTCGATCCTGGAATATGCGGCGACCTATCACGGCGACCGGGAGGTGGTGTCCCGCACGGTCGAGGGGCCGATCCACCGCTATGGCTACAAGGACGCCCTGGCGCGGGCCAAGCAGATGGCCAATGCGCTGATCGAGCTTGGCGTGAAGCCCGGCGACCGGGTGGCGACGCTGGCCTGGAGCACCCACCGCCACTTCGAGCTCTACTATGCGGTCTCCGGCATCGGGGCGATCCTGCACACGATCAATCCGCGCCTGCATCCGGACCAGATCGCCTGGGTCGCCAACCACGCCGAGGACAGCGTGCTGATGTTCGACATCAGTTTTGGCGAGCTGGTCGGCGAACTGGCGCCCAAGCTGGCGACCGTGAAGACCTATGTGGCGATGACCGACCGCGCGCACCTGCCGGCGGAGGCCCCGGCCGGGACTCTGGTCTATGAGGAGCTGATCGCGGCTCACTCGCCGCAGTTCGTCTGGCCTGAATTCGACGAGCGGCAGGCGTCGGGGCTCTGCTACACCTCCGGCACGACCGGCAATCCGAAGGGCGTGCTCTACGGCCACCGCTCGACCGTGCTGCACGCCATGGCCCTGGTCCAGCCGGACGCCTTCGACCTGTCGGCCCGCGACACGGTGCTGCCCTGCGCCCAGATGTACCACGCCAACGCCTGGTGCACGCCCTATGCGGCTCCGCTGGTGGGGGCCAAGCTGGTGCTGCCGGGCCGGCAATTGGACGGCCCGTCGATCTGCGAGTTGGCGGTCGCCGAGCAGGCGAGCTTCCTGCTGGGCGTGCCGACGATCTGGGTCGGGGTGCTCGATCACCTGGACCAGACCGGGCAGAAACTGACCTCGGTGCGCAATGTCGCTATTGGCGGCTCGGCCCCGACCGCAGCCCTGATGCGCCGCGTGGAGGATCAACTGGGCGCTACGGTTCGGCAAATCTGGGGGATGACCGAAACTAGCCCCATGGGCGTCATCAACACCCCCCTGCCGACCCACGCGGGCGAGGACGCGGACGCGGGCTACGCTCGCAAGCTGAAGCAGGGGCGGGGCCTCTGGGGCGTCGAGATGCGGATCCTGGGCGATGACGGACAGGTCCAGCCCCGCGACGGCGTCAGCGTCGGCGCCTTGCAGGTCCGGGGGCCGTGGGTGTCGTCGGCCTATTTCAAGAACGAGGGCGCGCAGGTGTTCCTGGGCGACGGCTGGTTCGACACCGGCGACATCGCCACCATCGATCCCGAGGGCTATCTGCGGCTCACCGACCGGGCCAAGGACGTGATCAAATCCGGCGGCGAGTGGATATCGACCCTCGACCTGGAGGACGCGGTGTCCTCGCACCCGGCGGTCGCCATGGCCGCGGCCATCGGCGTGCCGCATCCCAAGTGGGACGAGCGGCCATTGCTGTTGGTGGTGCTGCGCCCCGGCCACACCGCAGAGCCCGAGGCGCTGAAGGCGCATGTCGCCGAACGGGTCGCCAAATGGTGGACCCCGGACGAAGTGCGGATCGTGGCCGAACTGCCCATTGGGCCGACCGGCAAGGTGTTGAAGCGCGAACTGCGTGACCGAATGCTCGCGACGGGCTGAAACAGGCGCGTCCGAGCCGATGCGGGAGACAGCGCTGTCCAAGCCCGGGCGCGGCGGCTTCCGCCGAGGCTTGGCCGCAATCACGATTTTGCCGTCTGCCGGAACCTCACCAATCCGTGAGCGGTTCAGACGCCTGCTGGGCGGGTGAAGGACGGAGACGATCATGATCATGAAGCTTCTTCTGGCCGGCGCAGCCACCGCCGTGTTCGCCATCCCGGCCATGGCCCAGGAACCGGGCATGACCGGTTCGGCGGCGATGGAGCCCGGCGGCGCCATGTACGGGCCGTCGGTCGCAACGCCGGCTCCCGCCAAGGCCAGGACTGGCGTCGCCGCCGATACCGCCGCGAACGTGTCGGACGCCGACTTGATGATCGGCGGTTCGGTCAAGGACTCGGCCGGCATGGAGATCGGCAAGATCTCGAAGATCGGCAAATCGGCCGGACAGACGGTCGTGACGCTGTCGGCCAAGGGCAAGACCGCCCAGGTGCCGGCTTCCAGCCTCACCAAGTCTGGCGGCGCCCTGGTTTCGTCGGAGAGCAAGGCGCAGGTGTGGTCGCCGAAGTAGATCAAGCCTCGCCTTGTCGATGCAGCGGCCTCAGCGGCGACGCCGGGGCCGCTGTTTTTCGAAACGCCGGGGCCAATCCCGAAAAACCCCCTTGGCCCTCGCCACCTGAACAGCGATAAGGTTCAGAAGACGAAAGCCGCGGACATACCGCGACTTCGATAAATCCGCCCTGAGTGGGCGCTGTTTGGGGAGTTCGCAATATGAAGGCAGCCGTCCTGCGCCAAGTGGGTACGCCGCTTCAGATCGAAGACGTGCAGATCAACAAACCCGGCCCGCACGAGGTGCTGATCCGCACCAAGGCCGCCGGCCTCTGCCATTCCGACCTGCATTTCATCGAAGGCTCCTATCCGCATCCGCTCCCGGCGGTGCTGGGCCACGAAAGCGCGGGCGTCGTTGAAGCCATTGGGTCCGAGGTTCGCACGGTGAAGGTGGGCGACCACGTCATCACCTGCCTGTCGGCCTATTGCGGACACTGTGAATCCTGCCTGACCGGCCGTCTGTCGCTCTGCGTGTCGCCCGACACCAAGCGCGACGCCACGGATGAGCCGCGCCTGACGCAGAACGGCGCTGGCTTGCCGCAATTCCTGAACCTGTCGTCCTTCGCCGAACAGATGTTGATCCACGAGCATGCCTGCGTCGCGATCCGCAAGGACATGCCGCTGGACCGCGCGGCCCTGATCGGCTGTTCGGTGATGACCGGCGTCGGCGCCGCGATCCACACCTCGAGCGTGCGCCCTGGCGAGACCGTGGCGGTCATCGGCTGCGGCGGCGTCGGCCTGGCGGCGATCAACGGCGCGGCGATCGCCGGCGCCGGCCGGATCATCGCGATCGACATGATCGCCTCGAAGGGCAACCTCGCCCATCAGTTCGGCGCCACCGACTTCATCGACGCTTCCAAGACCGACGCGGTCAAGGAAGTGATCGAGATGACCAAGGGCGGCGTGCACCACTCGTTCGAAGCCATCGGCCTGGCCAAGACCGCCGAGCAGGCGTTCGGCATGTTGCGTCGTGGCGGCACCGCCAACGTCATCGGCATGATCCCGATCGGCCAGATGATCAGCCTGCCCGGCTTCGCCCTGCTGGGCGAGAAGCGCATCCAAGGCTCGATGATGGGCTCCAACCGTTTCCCGGTCGACATGCCGCGCCTCGTCGACATGTACATGAACGGCAAGCTGAAACTGGACGAGATGATCTCCCAGCGTATTCGTCTGGACCAGGTCAACGAAGGTTTCGCCGAGATGAAAAAGGGCGAACTGGCCCGTTCGGTCATCGTCTTCGACTGATTACGTCTCTGCAGACACAGCATAGGCCCTTCCATTCGGGAGGGCCTATTTTGTGCGTGGAAGCTTAGTGCGCCCACGATCTGGATTAACTAGACAAAAACCTGAGTAACCGGGAAACCGGAAGCTCCTTGGCGGGTTTGGCTCTGCGGTGTGGAGCGTTCTGGCGGGGAGCGGCGGATGTCGCATGACGAGAACGAGGAAGTTCGGCTGATCGCCGCCCTCTGGTTGGAGCGGTTCGGCGAACCGCCCGCGATGCTCACGGACGCCAAGCTGATGTGGCAGGTCCTGCGCAGCATGTCCCAGGACCCTGCCTCCAGACCACCGCCCGTCCCTGGCCGGTTCAACTATTTGTAAGTCGCTCGCCGTGAGGACGTGAGGAGGCAAGCCCAGGGTCATTCCCGGCGGACCTCTCCGCCCTCACGGAGCAACCCTCATGAAGCTAGCCCTCATCGCCGCCGGAACCCTGGCGGCCTCTGCCCTGGTCGCCGGCGGCGCGTTCGCCGCGGCCCCTGCTTCCTCGACCACTGCGCCGGCCGCGGTCCATAGCACCTCGACCGCACACCATTCGGCCAAGAAGAAGCATCACCATCACCACAAGGCGACCGCCGCCCCTGCCGCGACGACGACCGCCAAGTAGCGAATCCAGAGGGCGACGGCCCGGGGGAGCCCCGCGCCTCGCCTATTCGCGCCGCAGGGCGCTGAACGGAGAACCACCATGTCTAGCAAGCTGTCTTTTGTCGCAGCCTTGGCGCTGGCGGCCGGCATTCTCGGGCCGGGCGCAGCCTCTGCCGCGTCCTGCCGCGACGCCCAAGGTCACTTCACCAAATGTCCGGCGGCGGCCTCGACCATGGCTCCGGCCAAGGCCCAGCGGTGCCACGACGCCAAGGGCAAGTTTGTTAAGTGTAGCGTCAGCAAGAGCACCCCGACCGCCTCGGCCATGTCCACCAAGAAGTAGGAGATCTGCTGGCCTGGCGTGGTCCCCCCGCGCCGGGCGCAGAGCTATTCGACGAAGAAGCCCAGCAGGGCGGGACGCAGATAGTCGTCCATCAGCCCGTCGGTCGATCCTGGATTGTTGCGCGGGTCGAGCGGCAGCGAAGCATTGAACACCACCATCACCGCATGGGCCGCCAGCAGCGGATCGACGGGTCGGATCGAGCCGTCGGCGATGCCGTCGGAGATCATGCCCGCGAACGAGTGGGTGATCTGGTGGAAGCGCGACAGCATCTGGCGGCGCATGGCGAGCGGGACGGCGGCCAGGGCGTGGTGACGCAACATCCGGCCGCTTTCGCCCGAGGCCTGGTGCATGCCCAGCGAAGCCGTCGTCAGCCACAGCCGCAGCCAGCCAGGCTCGACATCGGCCGCGCCGCGCTTGGCCTGGTCGATAATGTCGAATGAACGCGTGAAGCAGGCGACCGCCAACTCATCCTTGTCGGCGTTGTGGTGGTAGAACGAGCCCTTGGTGACCTTGAGCTCGGCCGAAATCTTGTCGACCGATGCGCCGCGATAACCTTCGCGATTGATCAGCTTGGTCGCCGCGACCAGGAAGCGGTCGCGCGTCACCTCGTCGTTCAACGCCTCCGGCGCGCCCAGGTCCAGCAGCGGCAGGTCGGGCCAGGCCTGGCCCTTGGCCGCCAGGCCGCCGGTCATCACGTCGGCGACCCGGGCGGCGACGCGCGTGTAGTCGCCGGGCTCGTAGGCGCCGATCCAGGTGTCGGACCAGGTGAGTTGGTTCACCACCAGGCGCGCCAGGGCCTGGCGGCGCGGCCGCGTCATCCAGGGCATGTCCGGTGATTTGAACAGTCGCGCGATCCGAACGTACAGCGCGTTGAACGCCTCGATCAGGGCCTTCGACTGGTCGCCCTCGACCAGATAGATCTCGCTGAACGGCGCTAGCGGAATCTCGTCCTCGGCGACGATCCGGCGGCGGGCCTCGAAGTAGGCGGCGACGAAAACGCGCAGCCGGTCCGGAGGCGAGGGCTCGGCCTCGGCCTTGTTCAGCATCTCACCGAACCGCCGCATGGTGTCATGCAGGACGGCGGCGGCGAGGTCTTCCTTGCGCTTGAAATAGTAGGTCAGGCTGACCGGATGCAGGTCCATCCGCTTGGCCACCGCAGCCAGGGTGAAACCGCTCATCCCTTGGGCGGCGAAGACCTTGATCGCCGCAGCCATGATCGCATCGCGCTTGGCTGCGTAGCGTGCGCGAGGCTTGGGTTGGACGGCTGCGGTCAAAATCGACTCTCCGCGCGAAGCAGGCTTAGGCGAAACAGTAGTCCGCATGCGTCCAGGTGGGAAGCTAGCGGCGGCTAGCCGATATCTGGGTGTCCAGGGGGGCGGCCGCGGCCAGTTGGCGGGCGTCGGCTTGGCCGCCGCTGACCAAGCGATCGATCCGGGCCTTCTGGGTGCGGAAGGCGGCCAGTTCGCCGCCGGCCAGGACGGTGCCTTGCGGCACCTTGGCGCCGACCGGGTTCACGCGCTTGCCGTGCTGCCAGATCTCGTAGTGCAGGTGGGGACCGGTCGAGGCTCCGGTGGAGCCCACATAGGCGATCACCTGACCCTGGCTGATCCGCTGGCCGGCGCGCACGCCCTTGCCGAAGCGCGAGAGGTGGGCGTAGCCGGTCTCGAACCCGCCGGCGTGGCGAATGCGAACCCAATTGCCATAGCCGCCCCAGCGGCGGGCCTCGACGACGACGCCGTCGCCGGCGGCGAACACCGGGGTGCCCGAGCCGGCCCCGAAGTCGATGCCCTGGTGCATGCGGTTGAAGCCGAGGATGGGATGGCGGCGCATGCCGAAGCGGCTGGTCATCCGGGCGTTGTCGACCGGGGTGCGCAGCAGGAAGCCTTTGATGTTCTTGCCGGTCTCGTCGAAATACTGGACGTCGCCGTTCGAGCGTTCGAAGCGGTAGAACTGGATGCCCTTGATCGAGGCATATTCGAGGGCGCCGGTCTCGATGGTCTTGCCGCTCTCGGTGATCTTGCGGTCGAAGACCATGGTGAACTCGTCGCCGGGCTTCAGATCGCGGTCGAAGTCCACCTTGTGGGCGAACAGCTTGACCATGCTGCGAACCATCGAGGCATTGGCGCCCAGGCGGGCGGCGCTCTCGTGCAGCGAGCCGGAGATCTCGCCGTGGGCGACGGTCTGTTCGTCGCGGATCTTTTCTTCCATCTCGCGCAGGCGCATCGCGCCGTCGAAGCTGCGCGACAGGGTGATGGAATTGGCGGGGCCGGTGCGCATCGACAGGCCGATCAGCCGGGCTGGGCCGCGTTCGCCGCGGGGCTGGGCGATAGCCGCGTCGAAGGCCATGCCGGCCTTGATGTGAACGGTGTCCATCGCCTCGGCGAGGGTCTCGACCGCCTTGCGAGCTTCGTCGCGGGGCACGCCGGCGCGCTGGACGGCCGATTCCAGCGTCTCGCCGGGCCGCACCTTGAGCGGCACGCTCTCGGGACGGGCGAAGCCCGGTTGGGCCTCGGCCTGGGCGAATGCGGTGTGTTGGAGAGCGGCGATGGCGGCCGGATCGAGCGGCGGTTTGACCGGGGCGGGGCTTTCGCCGGTGGTTACGTTCCAGCCGATGGTCACGGCGGCCAAGCCGGCCGCGCCGAGCAGAAGGCCAGGTACGAGCCGAAGCGTCGGACGTCGTGGATCGAACTCTTGCATCGTGCCCCCGTACTCGCGATGCCCATGGTCAGGCTTTGGCAAGCCGATCCATGATCTAAGCGCATCGAAAACTGGTTAACCGCCCCAGCCCCGCAACGAATTGGCGGGGTGACTCTCAAGCGGTTTGGTTAATGGAAGGTAAGTCTTTTGTGTGGCTCCAGGCCGGGCCGCCGCGACAAGTAGGAGCCCACGCGAAGACTCGAACGGTGTCGCTTTAAAGCAGACCCAGCACCAATTCGGCAGGACGGCACAGCGCCGCACCCTTCGGAGTCGACACGATAGGGCGATTCACCAGGATCGGATCCAAGATCATCGCCGCGATAATCGCTTCATCGGAGGTGGATGGATCGGTCAGGCCTAGCTCGACCGCCTTGGTGCCGCGCTCGCGCAGAATGTCGCGCGCCTTCACGCCCATCTTCTGCGTCAGGGCCTCAAGCTGTTCGCGGGTCCAGCCGTTCTTCACATACTCTACGACCTGCGGTTCGAGCCCCTTTTCGCGCAGCAGGGCCAGGGTGTTCCGCGACGTGCCGCAGGCAGGATTGTGATAGATCACGATGTCGGCGGGCGGGCCGGAAGCCTGGTCGGTCATGGGGCTGTTCTCCACCTTATACGGGTGTCTGCGCAATGTCGGGCGCCGCGGCGGCCCGCGGCGCGGCACGATACCGGAGGGGCGGGCGGCCGCCTACCGCCAGACCGTGAAAAACCGCCAAAGCCAAGGTTCGAACCAGGCGCTTACCAGGTCAGCCGTTTGGTTCCGCCAACAATGGTGGCGTCCGAAGCGCCGAAGGCCATGAGATCGGCTGGGCGCGCGGGCAGCGGCTTTGCGTCCGCGGGCCACGCCTCGGTGACGCCGATGTAGCCGATCTCCAAAGCGCCCGGCCCAGCAGCCTTGAAGGTCAGCACTAGGCCTTGCGGGGCGGCCTCCCAATTGATCTGCGTCGCGGCGCCGGGCGCGGCCAAGGCCTCGACCGGCCGGCCGTTCAGGGTCGGGTCCGTCAGCTTGACGCTGGGCCGCAGGACGAGCGCGAGCGTCCGCGCGCCGGGCGGCGGCGTGACCAGCAGGCGCTGGGAGCCGTCGGCCTGGGTTGTCAGCGAGAGGGTCGGGGGCAAGGCCTGGATCGGCGCGGCCTTGGCGGACCAGACCTTGCCTCTCCAGCCGGCGGGCAAGGTGGTTTGCTCGACCTTGCCGCCGTCGGCGGTCAACATCTGGCGGGTCCAGGCCGGGAGGTCTGGCGTCATGCTGATCCGGGAAGCGCGGCCTTCGGCGGGCTCCACGAAATAGGCGGCGTGCGTCGCTTGCGGGTAGCGCGCGTTCCAGGGGGGATCGAGGCGCACGACGGCGACCAGCACGAAGCCCAGCATGATCAGCGCCACGGCGGTGACCCTGACGCCCTTTTCGTTTTCGCCGGTGTGGGCCAGCGGCCAGAGCAGCAGCGCCGACAGCCAGACGATGAGCGCCAACAGTTCGGGCAGGTCGAGGCCCAGGAATATGCCGTGACCAAAGCCGAGCAGCCAACTGACCCCGGCCGCGCCGAGTACCGCCAGGACGCTCAGGAAGGGCAGGCCGCGCTTGGTGGCCATGCCGGTGATCGCGGCGCCCAGGCCGGCGAGGACCAGCGGCCAGGCGGTGAGGAAGGCGGTGGTCGGGGCCAGCAGCTGCAACGCTAGCGAGGCCAGGAAGCCGGTGGCCAGCAGGCCAGCCCAGGAGCCCGCCGCGCTCGCTGGCCGCCCAAAGCTGACGGTCGCCAGGATTGCGCCGGCCGCGCCGAGGCCCAGGCCGATAGGATCCAGGCCGCCGAAGGCCGAGCAGGCTGCGCCGGAGCCGAGCGCGATCAGCCCGGTCGCCAGCCTGGTGCGGCCACGCCCCGCCGCCGAGGCGGCGATGATCAAGGCTCCGAGCGCAAGCAGGATCAGCGCGATCTCCCAACGGGTGACCTGGGCCAGCAGATAGCGTTGCTCCAGGAAGCCGAACTCGGCGCCGGTGGCGCGGCGCGCCAGGCGGAACAGCACGGCCGACAGGGCGATCAGGTAGAGCGCCGCGCCCATGCCCTGGATGACGTCGCGCCAGGGCAGCAGCCCCCCGCGACGAGCCTGCCAGGCGCCGGCCGCGATCAACAGGCCGGCGAGCGCCAGGATCGCCCAGCCGGCGGCGGGGGGGTAGGCCAGCATGTGGCCGGCGAAGGTGTTGGCGTAGACCAGGCTGGGCGCTCTGACGGGGAGAGCGCTCGCGAAGGCCGCCTCACGCGCGGCGGCCAGGGTTTCCTGGCCGATGTGCTGCAGCGAACCCTTGTCCAGATTGGCGAGGGTCGAGGTGGGAGAATGATAGTCGAACTGGCGGTCGATAAAGGCGTAGTTCAGCCCCGGAACGCCGGCGGCCTTGGAGACCGTGAAGTCGGTGTCGTTGGGCATCTTCTCGTACAGGAAGACGGTCAGGGACGAGGCGGTCGGCGAGATCGCGGTCTTGCGGAACAGATCGATCGTGGCGGCGTTGTCCGCGCCGGTCTGGAACATCTGTGCCCGGCCGCCGCCGCCGCGCGCCTCCATGTTCAGCAGGAAGCCGATCCGCTTGGCCAGCGGGTGCTGCTTGAAGAATGCTGTCGCGCCCAGCAGGCCGCCCTCTTCGCCGTCGGTCAGCAGCAGGACGACATCGCGGGCGGGCCGGCCCTGAGCCTTCAGGGCGCGGACGATCTCGAGGGCGGCGGCGACGCCGGTGGCGTCGTCGGCGGCGCCTGGCGATCCCGGCACGCTGTCATAGTGGGCCATGACGGCGACGGCGGGCGCGGTCCGATCGCGGCCGGGCAGGACGCCGATGACGTTCTCGACCCTGCCGCCGGCGATTGCCACGTCGTCCCCGCGCTTGCGCTGGAACAAGGCGTCGGCGCTCTGGACCTGCGGCTCCAGGCCAAGGGCGGTCATGCGCTGGAGGAGGTGGTCGCGGACGGCGGCGTTCTGCGGCGTGCCCATCGGATGCGGCGTCTTGGCGATGACCTCGACGTCGGGCAGGGCGCGGGCGGCGGAGAAGCTGGTCGCCGGGGCGCTCGCCGGGGCCGGACGCGGCGTCCGCTCAGCGGTCCAGGCCAACGCGAAGGCCGCGATCAGGCACAGGGCCAAGACGATGGATCGTCCCAAGGTGTCGCCTCCCCAGCGAGCTGTTGGCGGGACCCTAACCTGGAACGCGGGCAAAAAGAAAACGCCCGCCGGAAGGAGCGGCGGGCGTTTCGTATTCAGTCGGAAGTGTCGTGCGCCTAGGCGGCGACAGCGGCTTCCTGCGGGTCGCGCAGCACATAGCCGCGGCCCCAGACAGTCTCGATGTGGTGCTTGCCGTCGGCGGCCGCGGCCAGCTTCTTGCGCAGCTTGCAGATGAAGACGTCGATGATCTTCAGCTCAGGCTCGTCCATCCCGCCATAGAGGTGGTTCAGGAACATTTCCTTGGTGAGCGTGGTGCCCTTGCGGAGCGAGAGCAGCTCCAGCATCTGGTATTCCTTGCCCGTCAGGTGGACGCGGGCGTTGTTCACTTCGACGGTCTTGGCGTCGAGGTTCACGGTGATGTCGCCGGTCTTGATGACCGATTGGGCGTGACCCTTGGAGCGACGGACCACGGCGTGAATGCGCGCCACCAGCTCGTCCTTGTGGAACGGCTTGGTCATGTAGTCGTCGCCGCCGGCGCCGAAGGTCTTCACCTTGGTGTCGATTTCGGCCGAGCCGGACAGGATCATGATGGGCGTATTGATCTTCGCGACCCGCAGGGTGCGCAGAACGTCCATGCCGCTCATGTCGGGCAGATTCAGGTCGAGCAGGATCAGGTCGTAGTCGTAGATCTTGCCCAGATCGACGCCCTCTTCACCGAGGTCCGTCGTGTAAACATTAAACCCCTCGGACTTCAGCATCAGCTCGATGCTCTGCGCCGTAGCGCTGTCGTCCTCAATCAATAGTACGCGCATCAGTTCCTCCTCGAACGGTAGCGCTTAAGCCCCCGGATTTCAGGCAAGTCGCCTCGGCACTCGCGGTTAACTTGCCAGCGAGTTAATTTAAGATCGGTTAATGGTGAAGTGCCTCTGAGCGAATCGTTAACTCGGTTTGGGAATCGCCCACAAGCTTCGCGCTGCCTGCCCGAGTCGTTGGGCTGTTGAATCTTTTGTGATTGGACAGTCTGGGCGAACAGCCGCTGCGGCCAAGCTTTGGCCTTGAGGGGAACGGTAAATGGGATCGGTCGTTTCGACCTGCGAACCCAGAAGCCGTCAGGAACCCCATGGCCGTGAAACTGAAGCCCCTCGCCGACCAGGTCATCGTCATCACCGGGGCGTCGTCCGGCATCGGACTGGCGACGGCGCGCAAGGCCGCCCAGGCTGGCGCGGCCGTGGTGCTCGCTTCACGTAACGAAGAAGTCCTACGCGCGGTCTGCAAGGAGATCAACGACGCCGGCGGCCGCGCTCATCCGGTGACCGGCGACGTGGGTAGCCCAGAGGATGTGGAGAAGATCGCCCGCGCCGCCATCGCGCGGTTCGAACACTTCGACACCTGGATCAACGACGCCGGCGTCGGGCTCTACGGCGAGCTGATGCAGACCTCGGCCGCCGACCATGAGCGCCTGTTCCGCACCAACTACTTCGGCGTCGTAAACGGGTCGCTGGAGGCGGTGAAGCACTTCCGCAAACGTGGCGGGCCAGGGGCGATCATCAATCTGGGCTCGGTGCTGTCGGATGTCGCCAGCCCGATGATGGGGGCCTACTCGGCTTCCAAGCATGCGGTGAAGGGTTTCACCGACGCCCTGCGGATCGAATTGGCGCGGGAGAAGGCGGAGGTGTCGGTCACCCTGATCAAGCCGTCCAGCGTCTCGACGCCGTTCGCCGATCACGCCCGCAACCTGACGGACCAGGCCGCCACCGTGCCGCCGCCGCACTACGCGCCCGAGGTGGTGGCCGAGGCCATCCTCTACGCCGCCCAGCATCCGACCCGGGATCTCGACGTGGGCGCCGGCGCGCGGCCCTTTGCGATCACATCGGCCGCCGCGCCGAGCCTTTCGGACAAGCTGCTCGGCGTGGTGATGCCGCCGCTCAGCCGCCGGCGCGGCGCCAAGCCGCTCAGCGACAGCCTTTATGAGGCCGGCGTCGACGGACAAACCGAGGGCGCGCACCTGCGGGGCCGTCGCTTCAGCGTCTATACAGAAGCCCAGATGCGGCCGGCCCTGACCCTGGGCCTGGGAGCCCTGGCCCTGACGGCGCTGGCCACATTCCTGGCGCGGGACGCCATCGGGCGAAACGCCCGGCCGCTGATTGTTCGGGCCTTCAGGCCGCTGCTTGTGAAGACGGCGCTCGATCACCCGGCTGTGACGGCCGGACTGACGGCCAGGCGCCCGCGGGCGGCCGCGCGTCTGGCCTCGGCGTTTCGCTGAAAGTGTAAACAATCTTCACTGCGGGTTAACGGCGTCGGGAGGATTCTCGTCAGGGTCGATTTGACCCTGGGGGCCTCATCCGTTGCGTAGCCTAGTCGCCGCTGTCGAGCGGCTTGATCCGTTGATCGTTTCCGGCCGCGTCGCGGCCGTGAACGGCCTGCTGATCGAGGCCCGGGGCGGCCTGACCCGGCTGGCGGTGGGCGCGCGCGCCGAGATCGAGCGCCGGGCCGACAAGCCGCTGGCCGCCGAGGTGGTCGGCTTTCGCGAAACCCGCGCCCTGTTGATGCCGTTCGGTCCGGTCGAGGGGGTGGCGCCGGGCGCTGAAATTCGCATCGAGCCGCAGGGCTCGGCGGTCCGTCCGACCACCGCTTGGCTGGGCCGCATCATCGACGCGTTCGGCGAACCCATCGACGGCTTGGGGCCGCTGCCCCAGGGCCAGGTTCCCTATCCGCTGCGCGCGGCGCCGCCGGCCGCTCACGCGCGCGGCCGAGTGGGCGAGCGCCTGGATGTCGGCGTGCGCTCAATGAACGTCTTCACCACCTGCTGCCGCGGCCAGCGCCTGGGCGTCTTCGCCGGCTCCGGCGTCGGCAAGTCGGTGCTGCTCTCGATGCTGGCCAAGGAAGCCGACTGCGACGCCGTGGTCGTCGGCCTGATCGGCGAGCGGGGCCGGGAGGTCAGGGAGTTTATCGAGGAGACCCTGGGCGAAGAGGGGCTGAAGCGCGCTATCGTCGTGGTCGCCACCTCCGACGAGCCGGCCTTGAAGCGCCGTCAGGCCGCCTACATGACCCTGGCCGTCGCCGAGTTCCTGCGCGACCAGGACATGGAGGTGCTGTGCATGATGGACAGCGTCACCCGCTTCGCCATGGCTCAGCGCGAGATCGGCCTGGCCGCCGGCGAGCCGCCGACCACCAAGGGCTATACGCCGACCGTCTTCACCGAATTGCCCAAGCTGCTGGAGCGCGCGGGCCCGGGGCCGATCCGCCCGGACGGCACGACGGCGGGACCGATCACCGGCATTTTCACCGTGCTGGTGGACGGCGATGATCACAACGAACCGATCGCCGACGCCGTGCGCGGGATCCTGGACGGCCACATCGTCATGGAGCGCGCCATCGCCGAGCGCGGCCGCTTCCCGGCGATCAATGTGCTGAAGTCGATCAGCCGGACCATGCCGGGCTGCCATCTGCCGCATGAGCGGGAGATCGTGAAGTTGGCCCGTCAGTCGCTGTCGGCCTACGCCAACATGGAAGAACTGATCCGTATCGGCGCCTATCGCACCGGTGCGGACCCGACCGTCGACCGCGCCATCGAGCTCAATCCCGCGCTCGAGGCCTTCCTCGCCCAGGACAAGGACGAGGCGACCAGCCTGGAGGCGAGCTTCGACAGTCTCGCTCAAATCTTGATGGGTGAAACCGCATGAGCTGGGCGCAGTCCCTGGTCAAACTCTCGGCCTACGAGGTCGAGGTCCTGCAGAAACGTCTGGGTGAAATCGCCGACCGGCGGATCCAGGCGGAAATGAAGCTGGTGATGCTGGCGGCCGAGGGCGAGGCCGAGGCTGAGAACGCGCGCCAGGACGCCGAGCATGGCTGGTATCAGCTTGGCTTCCTGGAAGGGCTGCGGGCGCGCAAGGCGCTGATCCAGGCGGACATCGTCCGGATCCAGAGCGAAGAGGCCGGCGCGCGTGACGCCCTGGCCCTCGCCTTCGAAGAACAGAAGAAATACGAGCAGGTCGCAGAGGGCATCCGCATGGCCAGGGCCAAGGAAACCGCTCGCCAGGAGACGGCGGCCCTGGACGAACTGGGCCTGCGAATGGCCGCGCGGGGCTAGTTGAGCGGCGGGCCGCCGGGGGAGGCGGCGCGCGGCGCCGGCGCTTGGGCCTGGTCGGCGTCGGCCGCCTGGCGCAGGGCGTGCAGGTCGTCGCTCAGGCGGAACAGCGCCACATAGAGTTCACAGAACGACCGCCACAGCAGCACCAGGCCGGCCACGACGAGCAGTCCGGCCACCAGGACCGGGATCGCCAGGATCACCCCGATCCAGCTTTCCTCGCGCAGGGCGACACCGACAGCGGCCCCAACGGTTCCGAAGGCGATCAGAGCGATGACGCCCAGGCCCGCCCAATAGATCAGATGGATGACCTGGTTGGTCATCAGCCGCTCGAAGGTCAGCAGATCCCAGAGGATCGAGCCCCCCGGGCCGCGCCGGGTCTTGGAAGCAGGTGGCCGCATTCGAAATCCAACGCCTAGCGACCCACAGTGGCCGCGCCATAGGCCAAACCGCTATCAGCCAGCACGCCGGGCTGCAACGCTCCTGACGATTTGGTCGGGCCGAGCGCTTGCCGATTGGAGGCTCTCACGCCCGATCCGATCGTGCTGAAGCGGGCATTTCCCCAAGGCGGCCGGAACGATTTGGCGCCCACGGCCGATCAGAGCGGTCAATGGCCCAGCCTGGATGCAGGTTCGCGGTCCGGGCGTCGAGGTGATCTGATCGAGGCCGCTGACATTTATCGTAAAATGCGTGTTAGCCTCCTTCGTATGGGCGATGACACACGAACCCTGGACGTCGCGGATTGGGGATTGGAGCCGATATCCGGCGCTGATCGCGAGGTGGTGGAGGTCATCCGCCTGCCGCCCGAACAGGAGGAGTTCGCCGGTAGTCTGGACGAGGTCTTCGGTCGGTTGAACGAAAGCGCCGCGGTCGGCTTGGAGCAGGGCTTTGCGGTTGTCGAGCCGTCGGGCGAGATCGTCGGGTTCTTCGTTCTGCGCGAGGGGCTGCGCCGCCCGCCATGGGCGCCGCCCGGCACCGTCAGCCTGCATAGCTTCCGGGTCCGCCCTGGTTTTCAAGGCAAGGGCGTCGGGCGTCGTTGCATCGCGTTGCTGGAAGAGTGGTTCGCCCGTGAGCGGCCGGTTCAGCCCCAGCTCATGCTGGCGGTGAACGCCCGCAACACGCCGGCCATCGCCGCCTACCAGAAGATCGGCTTCATCGACACCGGCGCGCGCCACGAAGAAGGCCACGGGCCGCAACTCATCTTCGTCAAGCCGATGGGGTCGGGGGCCTACGCCCAGGCTTAGATCGAACCCACGGTCTTCAGCCGCGCCTTGGGGTGAATTTCGTTCTGGCTCAGCACCGGGGTCTGGCCGCGGAAACGCTCGATGATCGAACGGACATAGGGGCGGATCTGCGGGCTGGTCAGCAGGACGGCGCTTTCGCCGGCCAAAGCCGCTTGTTCGAAGCTGTCGCGGACCGCCCGGATGAAGTCCTGCAGCCGTGACGGCGCGAGCGCCAGTTGCTTCTCGTCGCCGGACCCGATCAGGGCGTCGGCGAAGGCGTTCTCCCATTCCGCCGACATGGTGATGATCGGCAGGGCGCCGTCGTCGCCGCGATAGGCGAAGGACAGCTGGCGGGCCAGACGCGCGCGGACCTGCTCGACCAACAGGGTGATCGACTGGGTGTGCGGGGCGGCCTCGCCGATGCCTTCCAGGATCGCCGGCAGGTCGCGGATCGAGACCCGCTCGCGTAGCAGGGCCTGCAGGACGCGCTGGACGGTGGTGGCCGAGACGACGCTGGGGATCAGGTCCTCGACCAGCTTCTTCTGTTCGGTCGGCAGCTCTTTCAGCAGCTTCTGCACCTCGGCGTAGGAGAGCAGGTCCGGCATGTTCTCCTTGAGGATCTCGGTCAGGTGCGTGGTCAGCACCGTGGCCGGATCGACGATGGTGTAGCCACGGAAAGTCGCCTCTTCGCGCAGGGCCTCGTCGATCCAGGTGGCGGGCAAGCCGAAGGCCGGCTCGCGCATGTGTTCGCCGGGGATCTCGACCTGACCGCCGGAGGGGTTCATGGCCATCAGAGAGCCCAGCCGCACCTCGCCGCCGCCGCCTTCCATCTCCTTGATGCGGATCATGTAGCCTTGCGAGGGCAGGCGCATGTTGTCGAGAATCCGCACCGCCGGCATGACGAAACCGAAATCGGTGGCGAGCGTCCGGCGCAGCGCCTTGATCTGGTCTGTCAGGCGGCGGCCTTCGAGGTCGTTGATCAGCGGCAACAGGCCATAGCCGAGCTCGATCTTGATCTCGTCGATCGCCAGCGACTGGCTGATCGGCTCTTCCTGCTCCTGGGCCGGGCCGGCGGGAACGATGTCGATGGCCGGCGGCCTCGCCGCATCCTGCGAGCGCTTCCAGGCGAGGAACCCGGCGCCGGCCGCCAGGGCGGCGAACGGAATGATCGGCATGCCGGGGATCAGCGCCAGCAAGCCGGCCGAGGCCGAGACCATCCCGAGCGCGATCGGGTTCATGGCGAGCTGGGCGACCAGGGCCTTGTCAGCCGAGCCGTCGACACCGGCTTTCGACACCAGGAAGCCGGCGGCGATCGAGATGATCAGGGCCGGGATCTGGCTGACCAGGCCGTCGCCGATGGTCATCAGGGTGTAGGTCGCCGCGGCCTGGCCGAGCGGCACCTTGTGTTGCACCACGCCGATCAGGATGCCGCCGATGATGTTGATGGCGACGATGATCAGGCCGGCGACAGCGTCGCCGCGCACGAACTTGCTGGCGCCGTCCATGGCCCCGAAGAAGGTCGATTCCTGCTCCAGCTCCTTGCGGCGCTTCTTGGCTTCCTCTTCCTCGATCAGCCCCGCCGACAGGTCGGCGTCGATGGCCATCTGCTTGCCGGGCATCGAGTCCAGGGTGAAGCGGGCGGCGACTTCGGCGATCCGTCCCGAACCCTTGGTGATGACGACGAAGTTCACGATCACCAGGATCGCGAAAACGATCACCCCGATCACGAAGTTACCGCCCATCATCAGGTTGCCGAAGCCCTCGATGATCTTGCCGGCTCCGTGGGCGCCCTCGTGGCCGTGACCCAGGATCAGCCGGGTCGAGGCGATGTTCAGTCCCAGCCGGAACAGGGTGGTGACCAGCAACACGGTCGGGAAGGCGGTGAACTCCAGCGGCCGCTTGATCAGCAGCGAGGTCATCAGGATCAACACCGAGGAGGTGATCGAGAGCGACAGCAGCAGATCCAGCATGAACGGCGGAATCGGGAGGATCAGCAGCAGGACGATGCCGATGACGCCGAGCGCCAGCGCGACCTCGCCCTTCATCATCCAGCCGAGCATTTCGCGCGGGGTTGGGCGGTCCGATGATGAAAGTGCCGAGTCCGACATCTTCGGTCTCCACCTCCACCCCCTTCAGGGGGAGAGGTCGGGGTGAGGGGAGCCCGCATTCGGCGAGCACATGGTCGTTCTGGATGAGTCGGGCGCTCTCGTCGCCCCTCACCCAGCCTCTCCTCGAAAGGAGAGGCGATCCGTCTAGGCGACGCTGGCGCCCATCTGCGGCGCGGGCACCGCGACACCAGCTTCGTTGTATTCCTTCAGCTTGTTGCGCAGCGTGCGGATCGAGATGCCCAGGATGTTCGCCGCATGGGTGCGGTTGCCCAGGCAGTGCGACAGGGTGTCGAGGATCAACTGCTGCTCCATGTCGGCCACGGTCTGGCCGACAAAGGCGCGGGTCGCGGCCTCGGCGGCTCCGGCCGCGGTCTGGGCGGTGCGGGCCGCGGGATCGGGCGTCATCAGGGGTTGGCCGTCCGGCAGGCGGATGGCGCTTTCCTCGATCTCCGGACCGACGGCCAGCAGCACCGCACGATGCATGGCGTTCTCAAGCTCACGGACGTTGCCCGGCCAGCGGTGAGCGGCCAGGCGGCGCTTGGCCTCGGCCGACAGCGGGCGCTCCAGCGTGCCGTTGGCCTTGGCGTATTTGCGGACGAAGTGCTCGGCCAGGGCCACGACGTCGCCCGGACGTTCGCGTAGCGGCGGCAGGCGCAGGTTCACGACGTTCAGGCGGTAGAGCAGGTCCTCGCGGAAGGTCCCGTCCTTCACCGCCTGGGCCAGGTCGCGGTTGGAGGTGGCCAGGATACGGATATCGACCTTCACCGGTTTGGAGCCGCCGACCCGGTCGATCTCGCGCTCCTGGATGGCGCGCAGCAGCTTGGCCTGCAGGCGCGTGTCCATCTCGGAGATTTCGTCGAGCAGCAGGGTGCCGCCGCTGGCTTCCTCGAACTTGCCGATCCGCCGGGCGACGGCGCCGGTGAAGGCGCCCTTCTCGTGGCCGAACAGCTCGCTTTCCAGCAGGTTCTCGGGGATGGCGGCGCAATTGACCGAGATGAAGGCCTTGGCCGAGCGGCGTGATTTCTGGTGGAGGTAGCGGGCGATGACTTCCTTGCCCGAGCCGCTCTCGCCGGTGATCAGGATGGAGGCCTCGGACGGCGCGACCTGGTCGGCCAGGGCGATGAGCGCCTGCATGCCGGCGTCACGCACCACCATCGGCTTGTTGTCGTCGGCGACCGCGGCCAGGACGGCGGCGATCATCTCGGCGTCCGGCGGCAGCGGGATGAATTCCTTGGCCCCGGCGCGGATGGCGTCGCCCGCCTTCTGGGCGTCGGGATCGACCCCGCAGGCCACCACCGGCACGCGGATACGCTCGTTTTCGTTGGCCGCGATCAGGCCGGCGATGTCCAGATCATAGTCGACCAGCAGCAGGTCGGCGCCTTGCCCGGCGCGCAGGGCGTGGGTGGCCGCCTCGATAGTCTCGACATGGCTCACCTTGGCGCCCGCCGTCATCGCCATCTTCACGGCGTTGGACAGCTGTCCGTTCAATTTTCCGACGACCAGAAGCCGCATAACACTATCTCCTCAGACGCCCGGGGCCTTAGCCCTGGGAGTCGCCGTCCTTGATGATTTCCGTCATGGTGACGCCCAGGCGCTCGTCCACGATGACGACCTCGCCGCGGGCGACCAGGCGGTTGTTGACGTAGATGTCGATGGCCTCGCCGACCTTCCGGTCCAACTCCAGGACGCTGCCCGATTGAAGCTGGAGCAACTGGGCCACCGACATCGAGGCGCGGCCGAGCACGGCCGAGATCGAGACCGGAACGTCGAAAACCGGCGCCAGGTCGGTGGCGGTCTTGTTTTCCATCTCCATCCCCAGATCCATCATCGGGGTGTCGGAGGCCGCGAACTCATCGAGTTTTAGGTCGTTGGACATCAGCTGTCGCTTCCGGGAATGAGGGGTTCGGCGTGCAGGCCTTCGGCCGCCAGGGCCGCATGCAGGGCGGCGGTCACGCGGGCGGCGGAGGCGGCGGGATCAAAACTCGCCGCGCCGTCGCCGAAGTCGAGAGTGAAGGCTCCGGGCCCCATGACCGGCGAGGGCCGGACCTGGATCGCGCCGGGAAAGCCTATGGCCTGGGCCGTATGTTCGAGAGCCGCCTGGATGCCCTCGGCCAATTCTGGCGGCGCATTCACCACCAGGCGCGGAGCAGCTTCGATCTCGCGGGCCAGATTTTCCAACGCCGCCAGGATGGGCGCCTGGGGGAACTTGGCCAGGGCTGCGTCGGCGATGGCGCGCGCACAGGCCAGAGCCAGTTCAGCCGACCCGACCCGATGTTCATGGGCGACGCCCGCCAGCTTGGGCATCGCCGCGCCGGCCGCCGCGGCGATCTGCGAGAGCGCCTGGGCCTGGAGGGCGGCCATCGAGGCCAGGGCCTGCTGCTCGCCCTGGGCGAAGGCCTCGGCGCGCATGACCTCGACCTCTTCAACCGTATGCAGGCGCTTGGGGCGGGCGGCGGCGTAGGCGACATCGCCGGCGTTGTCGAACACCGTGTCGAACCCGAACTTCTGGTGGGGCGTGCCGGTCATCAGTAGATCAGCTCATCGTCGCCGCCGGCGCCGGCCAGCATGATCTCGCCCTTGGCGGCCAGGTCCTTGGCGACCTGGACCATGTTCATCTGGGCCTGGTCGACGTCGCGCAGGCGGACAGGACCCATGTTCTCCATGTCCTCGCGCATGATCCTGGCGGCTCGTTCGGACATGTTGGAGAAGAACATCTCGCGCAGGCTGTCCGAGGAGCCCTTGAGCGCCAGGGCGAGTTGATCCTTCTCGACCCCGCGCAGCAGGGTCTGGACCCCGCCCGGATCGAGCTTCGACAGGTCCTCGAACACGAACATCAGGGCGCGGATGCGCTCGGCGCTTTCGCGGTTGCGGTCTTCCAGGGCGGCGATGAAGCGCGCCTCGGTCTGGCGGTCGAAGGCGTTGAAGA